>JAIOHO010000738.1 GCA_019912905.1 Anaerolineae bacterium | reverse complement strand
GTAGTGGCGCTGGGCCGTGTGAAACGGTTGGCACTGGGCGCGACCACCGGCACACGGGCGGCGGTAATCAGCGCACGCGCCACCGGATGCGCGGGCAGGCGCACCGCAACCGTATCCCGTCCCAACGATACCTGGCCGGGGATGTGAGCCTGCCGTTTCAGGACCAGAGTCAGTGGGCCGGGCCAGAAGGCACTCGCCAATTCCCACGCCCGCGCCGGGATCTGGTCCGCGACCTGGGACAGTTGATCGACCACTGCGATATGCACAATCAGCGGATTATTGGCGGGCCGCTCCTTGGCACTGTAAATCCGTCCGATCGCGTCGGCATCCAGCGCATTCGCCCCCAACCCGTACACCGTCTCGGTCGGGAACGCGACCAGGCCCCCGGCGCGCAGCGTATCCGCCGCCTGCCGGATCGCCGCCGGGTCGGGCTGCTCGGCATCGACGACGATCACCCGGGTGCGGGTGGAATACGTCATTTTACAAACCTTTCTAACCGGGAGTTCATAGGAGGCATTGCATTCTGAAGGGTACTTTCGCCCTATAATGATGGAAATTACAGGGTTTATCAATGGAAAGCACGCCATGTCAGACAAAGTCACCCCCAATTACCCTGATCTGCTGGGTGGACTGACCGGCGGGTCGCGCTGCAACATCAACGTCCTCCAACTGGCACTGGCTGTGCGCCCGCGTGTCGTCCGAGCCGGTAAACCGTTTGAAGCTATCCTGGTCGTTCAGAACGCCGCCGATGTCGATGTCGATCTCACCGCCACCTTATATCTGCCCGACAAGGACCCGCGCAAACTGAAGAATCCCTTCATCTCCTACCATACGCGCCTGGTGATCGGCCTGCGCCCGGCGGAAGTCGGCTATATCAAGCTGCCAGTGGCCTGTGCTGCTGCAACTGCCCCGCATGATGGTTACAAACTGGGCATGGCGGTGCAGGTCAAACCGCTTGCGAAACCCCAGCGTATTCGCCAGACCAACGGCGGCGGCCCGGTCAATGCACTGAATGAGGCCGTTCAAGAGGAAATGGAAGAACTGGGCAAACTGCATTTTTCCACCGACAAACAGTTCGGCCTCAGCGATATGCTCGAAGTGCCGTTCGGGGTCATGTCAGGCCGCGTCGGTCATGACGTGGACCCGCACCCCGGTTGGGTCAGCCTGTGGACGATGTCCGATTACGACGATCCGGCGGGCATGTTCCAGTCCTATGCCAAACTGCTGGCCGAACACGTGCTGCCGAAGCTGACGCCGGAACACATGCTGGAACCGCTGCGCCAGGCCACACTGTCGAACTTCGAAAAGGCGGGCTATGCCCTCAAGCCTGCCGAAGCGCTGTTCATTGCCAAAATGCTGGCACGAGTCCTCCAACTGGCCGACCCGGTGCATGACCTGGGTGATTATCGCGCCGACCATGTCTACAACGTACTCCAGACCATCCATACGCATCTTGGGGATGGGGCTGAGGCGGGTGAGCCGGTCGAGCTGCCCTACTGGTGTCAGGCCATGCTGCGTGCCATCGCCGATAACCGCGAGGCCGCGCGCCACCCGGTGAACATCATCAGCCAGCGGCTGTATCACGACCTGCTGCGCGATGCAGTGCCGCTTGCCATCCAACTCATCGAGAATGAGGTTGGCACCACGCTCGGCTCGTCCGAAGACGCGCAGAACTACACCGAGCAGCTCATCCATCAGCTCAACCAGAGCGCGGGGCTGGCGTTCGATTACGTCTACATGCCGCTGGTCATGGGCGGCCTCATCTGCGGCAGTCGCGTGGTCATTCAGCGTGAGCATCTCGACGACTCGATTCGCGGCCTGCAATCGGCACTGGAAGTGCGCCGCGCCGAGCAAAACGAGGCCAACACGCCGGTGTTTGAAATGGCCGGTCAGATTCTTGACCGTTACAGCCAGCAGTTTAACTTTGTGATGTGACGTGAACTTGCGCGGTCTGTAGTATACTGGGCGTATGGCAGACTATGATTATCCGAACATCCTTGGATACATCACAGGCGGCCCGCTTGTAAGGCTCGGCGGCGTCGATCTTGCCCTGGCGATCAGCCCTGCCCCCGTGCGCAGCGGGCGGCCTTTTCATGCCCTGCTGCTGGCCCAGAACGCGACCGATGGCCCCGTCGATCTGCGTGTGACTCTCAACCTGCCTGCCCGCGATGGGCGCAAACAAAAAGGTCGTTTTGTCAGCGTCAAGGAACCGGTGAACATCCCACTGCGCCCCGGCGAAGTCGGCTATCTGATGGTGCCGGTCATGTGCCAGCCTGACACCGCTATCGGGGAAGGTTACAAGCTGGGCGCGGCCCTCCATATCCGGCCCACGAACAAAGCGAATCTCGTGCGGTCTGAAGGCGGCGGCAGCCCGCTCGATCCGGCCAGCTTACCCGACCGGCAGCGCGCCATGCTCGACAAGCTGCACCAGCTTGAGTTTGCGGTGGTCAAACGATTTGGCCTCCACGACGAACTGGAAGCCACCTTTAATGTGGTGCAGGGTGTTCCCCAACCCGCCGAAGCCGCAGCCAAAGGCGGCTGGTTCAGCCTGTGGAATCTGGCGGAAGCGGCTTCGAACGCGCTGCTGCTGGCCCGTTATCGCGCCCCACTCGAAGACCGCATCTTCCCGAAGATCAAGAAGCAGCTCGTGCTCGACCCGCTGCGACAGACCACCGAAGCGCGTTTTCGAGCCGCCGGGTACCCGCTCAAGCCGCTGGAAGCCCTCCTCATCGCCAAGCTGCTGGCCGTGGTGGTCCACATGGCGGACCCCGGCGATGATCAATTCGATTTTCTGGGCAGCCAGGCGTTTAATGTCGCCGTGCGATTCAAGCATGATCTGCCCCCGGATGTGGTGCTGCCGCACTGGTTCGAGGGCCTGCTGCGCGCCATCGCTCAGGATGAACAGATCATCACCCACCCGGTCGCTTACCTGTGCGCCAGACTTTATGATTCCCTCCTGCAAGATACCATCCCGTATGCATTCGGCATGATCCGCACCATCACCGGCGAAGATCTGGGCAGCGATGCGGAAATCGAGCAGTATACGGAAAATTTCGTTAAACTGTTAAATGAACCTAAAGGTATGGATTTCGCCCATAGCTACCTGCCGCTGATCATGAGCGGCGCCATCGTCTTCGACCGGGTGATCGCCCCGGATGAACACTTGGATGAGTCGCTGCGCGGCATGAGCGAGGTGCTGGCGATGCGCGACGCAGAATGGACAGAAGATAATGATCTGGTCTTCCTGATGACCAAAGAACTCGTGAATCGTTCGCTACGGCTGTTCGGGTTTCAAATATGACTGACCTCCCATTTGACCCTATCTACCCGGATGTACTGGGCGCGATTACCGGCGGTACGCGCATCAGCATGGATGATTTGCAGTGCGCGTTGGGCATCTTCCCGGTGGGGACGTTTCTCAATCAGCCGGTCGAAATCGTCCTGATTCTGCAAAATATGGTCGATCAGGTCATGCAGGTCAAGATCGGCATCCAGACCCCCGCGGAGGATAAGAAGGGCCGCCCGGTGGTCATGGACATCCCCAAGAAAACGCTGACGGTCGGCCTGCGTCCCGGCGAAGTGGGGGTGCTGCGCGCGCCGATCGTGCCGCGGCCACCGACTCCCCCTGGCAGTCATTTCCCGGTACGAGTCGCCGTGCGCTATCGGACGGCCAGGCCGGGACGCCGGGTGCGCCCATTCTCCGGTGGACCACCTCCGAACATGCTCAGCATCTCCTCATTCAAGCTCCAGGTGCTGCGCGATGTCCAGTTTTCGGCAGAGACCTGGCACCAATCGACCGATGTGCTGACGACGTTTTTTGACATCGCACCGCGCATCATGCCTGACGTCCGCACCGATCTCAAAGCCCACTTCGAAACTCTGTGGACTCATGAGCAGGTCATGGACGCCCGTGAACTGGCGCTGGCCCGGGTAGAGGATGCGCGCCGTGTGGCAACCACGCTGACCCGCAACGCCGTGTATCCGTATCTGCTGGACACCGTCGAAGAACGTTTCGCCGCTCAGGGCCTGCCGCTGCACCCCGGCGAGGCTATCGCCGTCGCCAAAATGATGACGTACACCTTTGATGAAGGTCTGGAACTGGAACCGGGCTTTTCCGTCGAGGAAAGTCGCTGGTTCAAAACCCTGTGTCAGCTTCTGGCCTACGACGAGACCCTGGAAGACCTGAACAAGGGTGAACTGGCGACCCGCTATCTCTTCGAGGCCGCGCTGTTCGATGCCGTCCTGCTGGGCTTCGGCGTCATCCAACCCCGCGTGCGTGAGGACCTGGGCGACCACAGCGAACAGGTGCAGTATGCCAATCGAGTTGTGCACTGGAATGCCGGGCAGGGTGATCCCGATTTGAGCTATGTCTATCTGCCGCTGGTGATGGGCGCGATTCTGGTCAACGAACTGGCGAACGTCAAACCGGAAAATCCCTGGACGATGCTCGACCTGCTGCGCGAGGCGCTGCGCGGGCGGGCGCGTCTGTTCACCGGCGAAAAAGTGACCATCTTCAACATGGCGGCGGATCTGCTCAAGATTGGGGAAGATATGCTGCGCCGGTCGCGCATTCCTCGGCCCTAGGGCATGGCAATTTCTAGCGCAGTGTTTACATCGTACCAATGTAATTTTTACGCTTTCGCACATACAGTATATGCTAGCCCGAATGCCCTCCCTGGCAGGCGGGTGAGGATGTCCGAAATCCGGTACAATCCACGTACACTCGGAAAAGCAGTTTTATTGTGGTTGAGTGAGGGGTACAACTCATGATGCGATTTGAGCGGTTCACCGAACGTGCCCAGGATGCCGCTGCCCGCGCTTATGAAATCTTGCAGCGCTATGGGCATAATCAGGTGGATACCGAACATATCCTCCTGGCGCTGCTGGAACAAACCGACGGGGTGATTCCGCAACTTCTGGAACGACTGAGTGTCGATGTCGGCCTCATTCGCTCGCGGTTGGACGAAGTCCTGCGTGCCAGCCCCAAAGCGGCTATCTACGGCGGAGGCACCGGCCAGGTGTTTATCACGCCGCGTGTCAAGCGGATTATCGACCTGGCGAACGAAGAAGCGAATAACCTGCGCGACGAGTACATTTCGACCGAGCATATTTTCCTGGCGATCCTCAAAGAGCGAAATACTGCCGTCGCCAAGATTCTGGGGGAACACAACATCACCCGCGACCGCGTCTACGATGCGGTCAAGGATTTGCGCGGCGGCCAGCGTGTGACCGATCCACAGGCCGAAAGCCGTTATCGCACGCTGGAAAAATACAGCCGTGATCTGACGCGCATGGCCGCGGAAGGCAAGCTCGACCAGGTCATTGGGCGCGACGCCGAAATTCTGCGCGTGATCCAGGTCCTCAGCCGGCGCACCAAGAACAACCCGGTGCTGATCGGTGAAGCCGGGGTCGGCAAGACCGCCATCGTCGAGGGCCTGGCCCAAAAAATCGTCTCTGCCGATGTGCCGGAAATTCTGCTCGGCAAGAAGGTCATCAGCCTGGACCTGAGCGGGATGCTGGCGGGCAGCCGCTTCCGGGGTGAATTCGAGGAGCGCCTCAAGGCGACCATCGAAGAAATCCAGCGCTCTGAGGGCGAGATTATCCTGTTCATCGACGAACTGCATCAGGTCGTCGGCGCGGGTGCGGCTCAGGGGGCGCTCGATGCCGGAAACATGATGAAACCAGCCCTGGCGCGCGGCGAACTGAATGCCATCGGCGCGACGACGCTGGATGAATATCGCCAGTACATCGAAAAGGACAGCGCCCTCGACCGGCGGTTTGCACCCGTGTTTGTCGAGGAACCGAGCGTGGATGACACCATCGACATGCTCTTTGGCCTGCGCGACCGTTATGAAGCGCATCACAAGGTCAGCATTTCCGACGAAGCCATCTATGCGGCGGCGCGGCTGGCCGATCGCTATGTGACGGACCGCAAGCTGCCCGATAAGGCGATCGACCTGCTGGACGAAGCGGCGGCCAAGCTGCGGGTAGCGCTCTATTCGCTGCCCGATGAACTGAAGATGCTCAAGGATGAAATCGCGCGCATGTCGGCGGATGAAGAAGCCGCCAGCCTGGCCCGCGAATATGAAACGGCGGCGGAGTACAAGACGCGCCGCCTGCAACTGGAACATGACTTTGAACAGCACCGCATCCTGTGGCAGCAGGAAAAATCACTGGATGAGGTGGTCGATGGTGAGGACATCGCCGACGTCGTCGCCCAGTGGACCGGCATCCCGGTCACCCAGATGATGGAAACTGAGAGCGAAAAACTGCTGCGCATGGAAGAAGCGCTGCACCGGCGCATCATCGGCCAGGACGAGGCAGTGTCGGCCATTTCCGATGCGATCCGCCGCTCGCGCAGCGGCCTGAAGGACCCCAAGCGGCCCATCGGCTCGTTTATCTTCCTGGGAGCCAGCGGTGTCGGCAAGACCGAACTGGCGAAAGCGCTGGCCGAATTCCTGTTCGATGACGAGGATGCGCTGGTCCGCGTGGACATGAGCGAATACCACGAGCAGCACACCGTCAGCCGTCTCTTTGGCGCGCCGCCCGGCTACGTGGGCTATGAAGAAGGCGGTCAGCTCACCGAGGCAGTGCGGCGGCGGCCCTACCGCGTGGTCCTGTTCGACGAAATCGAAAAAGGCCACCCGGATGTGTGGAACGCGCTGCTGCAAATTCTGGAAGATGGCCGCCTGACGGATGGTCAGGGCCGGACCGTCGATTTCCGCAATACGATCATCATCATGACGAGCAACCTGGGGACCGATTTTGTCCACCGGGGCGGCGCGCTCGGCTTCGTGCAGCCCAGCGACTCGCAGGCGGTGGCCGATCATCAGAAGATCGAGAAAGCCGTCCGCGATACATTCCGGCCCGAGTTTCTCAACCGCATCGACGACGTGATCATCTTCTCGCCGCTGTCGCTGATCAATGTGGAGCAGATGGTCGATTTGCAGATGCAGGGCATCGCAGAACGACTGCACGAAACCGGCATCGGCGTCCACCTGACCGAACCGGCCCGGCGCTGGCTGGCCGAGAAGGGTTATGATCCGCAGTTTGGCGCGCGCCCGCTGCGTCGTGCCCTCCAGCGGTTCGTGGAAAATCCACTCAGCATCCAACTGCTGCGCGGCGATTTCCACCAGGGAGACCTGGTCATCATCGACGAAATGAACGGCGAACTGATCTTCGAACGCCATACCGATGCCACCAGCGACTACCTGCGAATCAATCAGAACAGTATGCTCGATCAGGACATCAGTTAGGGAATTGTTGGGACAGGTTTGAAACCTGTCCCAGGCTTTCTCCCATCGCCAACAGAAACCTTACATTCCACTTTTCCAACCCGCTATTGCCGGTTGGATTTTTCCATCCCAACAGGTATAATCTGCGCCGTACCCATGTGTTCGGGAGCAGGTTTTTATGAATTCCATGATTCCAGGGGCAGACGAGTCTGAAGAACTAACGCCGGGTTCTTCTGCGGAACAGCCCGCCGCACTCGATACTGTCGAAGAAAACAGCACACCTGAGCCGGCAGAAGAGACGCGCGCCGAGTTGAGCAATGGCGCGCCCAAAGCGACCTCTGACGACATCCCCACGGAGGCTGTCGAGACGAGCGAGCCGCTCAACGAGGAGGAATCTGCGGAAGCGGCAGAAGCACTCGTTGAAGAAGCAGTCAGTGCGCCAACTGCCGCTGCCGAGCAGCCCAGAGCCGCGTCTGACGACACCCCCGCTGAGGCTGTCGAGACGAGTGAGCAGCTCAACGAGGAGGAATCTGCGGAAGCGGCAGAAGCGCCCGTTGAAGAAGTTGTCAGCGCGCCAACTGCCACTGCCGAGCAGGAGCCTCCGCTGCTCAAGCGTGGTGAAGTGCTGGACGGCACGGTGATTGCGACCTCCCCCACCTCCGTGCAGGTAGCACTGGGCGACAAGGGGGAAGGAATTATTCCTGGCCGCGAATTGGAACGTATGAACCGCGAGACTCTCGAACTGCTCAAACCAGGCGAGGTCGTCCCGGTCTACGTGGTCAACCCACGCGATCATCAGGGCAATGTGGTGCTTTCGGTGAACCGGGCGCTGGAAGAGCGGGACTGGCAGGAAGCTGAAGAATACCGCGTCGAGCAGAAGGTCTACGAAAGCCGGGTGGCGGGCTATAACAAAGGCGGCCTGATCGTGCGCTTCGGGCGCGTGCGCGGTTTCGTACCGCAAAGCCAGATCAGTGCGGAACGCCGTGCCGCCATGGATGGCGAGACACCGGAAGAACGTTGGGGCGAGATGGTCAACGCTGCGATTGCCGTCAAGGTGATGGAAGTGGACCGCAGCCGCAACCGGCTGATTTTGTCTGAACGTGCCGCCGCCCGCGAAGTGCGGGAATCGCGCAAGGAAAACCTGATTACCGACCTGCAAGTGGGTGAAACCCGCACAGGCCGGGTGGTGAGCCTGGTGGATTTTGGCGCGTTTATCGACATCGGCGGGGCGGAAGGGTTGGTTCACCTGACGGAACTTTCCTGGCAGCACGTAACTCACCCCCGCGAAATCCTGAATGTCGGCGACGAAGTGCGGGTGGAAGTCATCAGTGTCGATCCCGACCGCAAACGCATCGGCCTGAGCATGAAAAGCCAGGCAGCCGACCCGTGGGACACGGTGGCGATCGAATACAATGTCGGCCAACTGGTGCAGGGCACGATCACCAAGCTGACCAAATTCGGGGCCTTCGCCCAACTGGTTAACGCGCCGGAAATTGAAGGACTGATCCACATTTCCGAACTATCCGACCAGCGCGTCAATCACCCGCGTGAGGTCGTCAAGGAAGGCGATACCCTGACCCTGCGCGTGGTCAAAATGGACATTCAGAACCGAAGATTAGGTCTCAGCCTGAAGCGAGTGAATTCACCGGAATACCTCGATCAGGACTGGGACTACTAAACATGGGTCAGCAGCAACGATGAATTCAGGGGCAGCTACGGATGCCCCTGTTTTGTCTAAACTGGTCGCTGTGCTAGAATAAAATTTACCCGTCGAGCGACATTCTAATCTGATATAAAGCATCCGGGACTTAAAAGGGGTTGGTTCTACTGTTATAATGTGAAGGAGGCTCCTCAATCGAATGTGTGATTTCGGTGCAGGTTGTTCACCCACTGCCTTGCGCGAGAAGGCCGGGACTGAGCCTCCACAGCACCGTCCAGCACATGTTTTGTCCAGGAGACAACGATAAAAGTTAACTCATTTCAAGGTCCGGGCGTTTACTGTTAGTTTATGACCAGTGAGGGTGGCAATGAGCCACTACTGACGGAGGTAATGAACCGTGCCAAACAAGATGGAGCGCTTCACCCAGCGGGCGCGGCGCGTGCTAAGTCTGGCGCAGGAAGAAGCTGAACGGCTTCAACATAACTATATCGGCACCGAACATCTGCTCTTGGGCTTGATGCGAGAAGAAGGCGGCGTCGCAGGCCGGGTCCTGCGCGATCTGGGTCTGGAACAGCGGCGGGTGGAAGAACTGGTCGAACGGCTGACGCGCGCGACCACGCGCACGCCCAACGCGCAGCTCGACCTCTCACCCGGCACCAAGCGTGTCTTGGAACTGGCCGTCGACGAAGCCCGGCGGATGGGCCACCACTATATCGGCACTGAGCACCTGCTGCTGGGTCTGGTGCGGCAGTCGGAAGGGGTGGCAATCGACGTGCTCAAGCGTCTGGGCGTCAGCCCGGAGGAAGTACGCCGCCAGACGCGGCGTGTGTTGCAGGAAAGCCCCGTGCCCCCTAATCAACCACCTAAAGAAGAACATCGTCCGCGCGCGCGTGAGGGTAAAACCCCGCTTGTGGATCAGCTCGCCACCGATTTGACGGCGCTGGCCCAGGAAGGCAAACTCGACCCGGTCGTCGGGCGTGAAACGGAAATCGAACGAGTCATCCAGGTCCTCAGCCGCCGCCGCAAGAACAACCCGGCCCTGATTGGCGAGCCGGGCGTCGGCAAGACGGCCATCGTCGAAGGGCTGGCGCAGCGCATCGTGATGGGCGACACGCCCAAGCCGCTGCTGAACAAACGCGTGCTGCAACTGGATGTCGGTTCGCTGGTGGCCGGGACGATGTACCGCGGCCAGTTCGAGGAACGCCTCAAACGCGTGATCGAAGAACTGAAGTCGTCCGACAGCATCCTGTTTATTGACGAGGTGCATATGCTCGTCGGTGCAGGTTCGGCGGGCAGCAGCGTGGACGCGGCCAATATCCTCAAACCGGCCCTGTCGCGCGGCGAACTCCAGTGCATCGGTGCCACCACGCTGGATGAATATCGTAAGCACATCGAGAGCGATGCCGCCCTCGAACGCCGCTTCCAGCAGATTATGGTCGATGAACCGACCATCGAAGAAACGATCGAAATCCTCCAGGGCATCAAAGTGCCCTATCAGGATCATCACAACGTCGAAATCACCAATGAAGCCATCGAATCCGCCGCGCAGCTTTCGGCCCGCTATGTGCCCGATCGCTTCCTGCCGGACAAAGCCATCGACCTGATCGACGAGGGGTCGGCCCGGCTGCGCATGTACAAAAGCCCCGAAGCGGCCCAGGTGCGCAATATGGAGATGGACCTGGAACGGCTGGAGGACGACCTGCGCCTGATGGCCGAGGAAGACACGCCCGAAGATGACGTGCATCACATCGAGCAGCAGCGCGACAGCATCCGCGATGCGCTGGAGCAGCTCAAGGCCAACTGGAACACCGAAACCGGCCAGCCTCGTCTGGTGGCCGAGGACATCGCCGAAGTCGTCGCCATGTGGACCGGCATTCCGGTCATGCGCATCGCCGGTGAGGAAAGCGAACGCCTGATGCACATGGAGGAAGCCCTCCATGAGCGCATCATCGGCCAGCATGAGGCGATCCTGGCGATCAGCAAGGCCGTCCGCCGCGCCCGTGCCGGCCTGAAAGATCCGCGCCGCCCCATCGGTTCATTTATGTTCCTGGGGCCGACCGGAGTTGGCAAAACCGAACTGACCAAGACGCTGGCGGAATTTCTGTTCGGCAGCGAAGATGCCCTGGTGCAGCTGGATATGTCCGAATTCATGGAGCGGCATTCGGTGGCCCGCCTGGTCGGTGCGCCTCCCGGTTATGTCGGCTATGAAGATGCAGGCCAGCTTACCGAGGCGATCCGCCGCCGTCCATACAGCATCGTCGTCTTTGACGAAATCGAAAAAGCGCATCCCGAAGCCTTCAACATGCTGCTTCAGATGATGGAAGAGGGCCAACTGACCGACGCGCGCGGGCGCACCGTCAGCTTCCGCAACTCGATCATCGTCATGACCAGCAATGTCGGCGCGGATACGATCAAGCGCGGCACGACCCTCGGCTTCGACCTGAAACGGTCCGAGGAAGTCACCGAGAAGGAATCGTATGACGACATGCGTAAGAGCGTCGTCGAGCAGCTGCGCCGCGTCTTCCGCCCGGAATTCCTCAACCGCGTGGATGCCTCCATCGTCTTCCGGTCGCTGACCAAAGATGAAATCAAGCAGATCGTGGAACTGGAACTGAACAAGGTTCGCGAACGCCTGCTGGAACATGCCATCACACTGGAAATGACCGATGGTGCGCGCGGCTGGCTGGCCGATCATGGCTACGATCCCGAATACGGTGCGCGCCCGCTGCGGCGTCTGATCCAGAACGAGATCGAAGACGAGCTGTCCGACAGCATCCTTTCGGGCAAATTCCGCCTCGGCAGTATCGTGCGCGCCGACGCGGATGCGGAGGGCAACCTCACACTCGATATGATCGAGGAAGGCCAACCGGAAGCGCCGCCTGCCTGATCTGCGGACGTCATCCCTCAGATTTTATCCAACCACCTGTGCGAGTCGTGCAGGTGGTTTTTTGTTGGACTCCACAGTCATCAGTCTTCAGCCAAAAAACCAAAACTCAACAGAAACCAGACTGGAACGCTCAGACGTTTGTCTTGCGGTTGAGGTTCACACGCTGATCAACACGCCAAGAACCACGATGCAGGGAAGTCGCAGAGACTGAGAGCCGACGACTGACGGCTATTTTTTCATCAGTTCCTTCGCCTGCTCCGGCCAGCTTTCAATCGTCGGGGCCAGGCGCATCCCGGCGGCCTCGATCGCAGCGGTCAGGTCAGCAGGGGTGGATGCGGCGATCTTCTCGAACGTATCGAACCCGGCAGCGCGCAGTGCCTGCTGCATCTTGGGAC
>JAIOHO010000737.1 GCA_019912905.1 Anaerolineae bacterium | reverse complement strand
GCGTTAAAGTCAGGTTCGAAAGGAGTGGGTGATGAAACCAGAACAACGGGAAGCCGCTCGACGTTTGCGGCAGCAAGGCTGGTCGGTCAACGAAATCATGCGAGAACTGGGTGTTTCGAAAAGCTCGGTCAGCCTGTGGGTGCGCGACATCCCACTCACCGCCGAGCAGGAGCGCGCCCTGCATGACCGGCACGGGCCGCGGTATCATGCCCAGGCCAATGGCTCCAAAGCAGTGGCCGCCAAGTATCGGGAGCAGCGAAGCGCATATCAGGCGGAAGGCCGCGCCCAAGCCCGCGAAATGGACCCGCTGCACATCGCCGGGTGTATGCTCTACTGGGCAGAGGGGAAAAAGCGCAGAAATACTCTCGCCTTTACGAATTCCGACCCTGGAATGATCCAGTTCTACGTTGATCGTTTTCTCCGTGAGTGTTTACATATCCCAGATGAAGCAATCACCATCTATCTCAATTGTTATCTGGGCAACGATCTGACCCAGAATGACATTGAGAATTATTGGTTGACTCTATTGGGGCTTCCAAGAAGTTGCCTGCGAACCGTGGTCGTGAACGCGCAGCCATCCAGCAGCAGCCAGCGTGGGCGTAAATTGAAGTATGGGATCTGCGAAGTGGATATCAATCAGACCCGCTATGTACAGCATGTATATGGCGCTATTCAAGAGTACTCCGGTATTGATTATCCTGAATGGTTGCACTAAACTGTGGGCTGCTCAGAGAGATGGATAAGCAAGTTACTTAATTTTTGACTTACAATCTAGTTAGGGCTGTTAGCTCAATTGGCAGAGCACTTGACTTACATTCAAGGGGTCGCAGGTTCGAGTCCTGCACAGCCCATAGTAATGCGCTTACTAGCAGTTTTAGCAGGCGCATTCTTTGTTTCCCGAAGCAATCTGGCGAAAAATTTGGCCTCTGCGCAGGTTTTACACTATAATTTGGTATGTTAGAGATTTGATAAGCGTTTCCTTTTCGTAACGAGATAAGAGCGATGGTATCAACGCGTACTGACACCCGACAGATTCTCGTTGTCGAAGATGACGAGAACACCGCCGAAATGGTGCTTTCCCTTCTGGAAAGCGCCGGGTTCCAAACCAACACCGTCGGCAGCGGCAGCACCGCGCTTCAGCATGTGGACACCGCCCCGCCCGACCTGATCCTGCTCGACCTCGACCTGCCGGATATGGACGGGATGGATGTTCTGCGGCATGTCCGCGAACGATCGTTCACACCGATGATCGTCATCAGTGGCTTCAGCAAAGAGCATGATAAGGTGCACGCGCTGGAAGCCGGAGCGGACGATTACCTGAGCAAACCCTTCTCGCCCGAAGAACTGATTGCCCGCATCCAGGCGCTGCTGCGGCGGGTGGAGTGGACCCCTCAGCCCGAAACGCGGTTGGTGATTAACCAGTTGGAACTCGATATTCCTCACCGCCAGGTACGGATTCGGGGGCGCAAGAAGCATCTGACCCCGGTCGAATATGGTCTGCTGATTACCCTCATGCGCAGCGCGGGTCATGTCGTGTCACATGACGAACTGCTGCGGTCGGTCTGGGGCGAAAACTATGAAGGCGATTATTCCGTACTGCGTGTGAACATCTCCAGGCTCAGACAAAAGCTGGAAGAGAATCCCCGTCGCCCCGTCTACATCCTGACAGTAGCGGGCGAAGGCTATCGTATGCCCTCCACGCGCACCTGATTGCTCCATCGACCAGCCTGAATATTGTTTCCGGCGCAGCTTTGTGCTACGCTAGCCGCCATGCGCTTAAGACTGACTTTAATCCTGGTCGGGGCCATCGCGGTGGCAGCGACTTTCACGTACCCGTACTGGCGTCCGTTCTTTGTGAATACCATTGTCGATGAGCCGTTTCCGGGCCTGCCTGCCGACATGCAGGCTGCGTTCCTTCAGCAGCTCACCCCGGAACAGCAGGCGGCCTTTCTCCAGATGGCCGATACCGACCGCGACATGGCTGTGGCGATGGTGGCCGCCGCACTTGAAGCCCCATCCACCGTACCAGACGTCGAAAATCCGCCGGACAGCAGCACGACGGTATCGGTGGCGACGGCCAGCTTCAAACGGATCGACGCGGTCCATTGGGCGCAGGGCAAAGCCATCATTTACCAACTGCCTGACAATCGCAAGATCCTGCGCCTGGAGGACTTCCAGGCGGCCAATGGGCCGGATCTGCATGTATTGTTATCGGCCAGCGAAAATCCGACGACCCAGGAGGAGGTCGAACTGGGCAATCTGGATTTTGAATTAGGCCCCTTGAAGGGTAATATCGGCAATCAGAATTATGAAATTCCGCCGGAGGTCGATTTGAGCCTGTATAATAGTGTCGTGATTTATTGTCAGAAATTTCATGTCGTCTTCAGCACGGCAACACTCTGAGAGCAATGAGAAGCAACCGGTGCCCGCAGACTACGCTGTTTTAGCCCCTGTCTATACCTCCCTCGGTCTGGCCGATTTTGCAGAAGCCCTGACACCGCGCCTGATTGACTATGCGCAGCGCAACGACTGGATGGGCCGTCGCATCCTCGATGCAGGCTGCGGAACCGGGGCCAGCCTGGAATGGCTGACACGCCGCAACTATATCACCGTGGGCGTCGATCTTTCGCCAGAGATGTTAACCGTCGGCACGCAGCGCCTGGAGGCTGCCGGTTTATATCATGATCTGCGCCAGGGAGATATTCGCCACCTGGGTGAGGAACTTGAAATTCTCGATCTCGTTCTGGCGCTGGATGTCGTCAATGAACTCAACAGCCTGCGTGATCTTGAAGCCTTCTTCCACTGCGCGTATCAGGTGCTCAATCCGGGCCGGTGGCTCGTTTTTGATATGCATACCATCCAGGGGCTGAGCCAGGCCGCAGCGATGGGCGAGAAGTTGACCCTCAACGACAGCCATTTGACCGTGACGACCACCAACTCCTACGATTATGATCGTCAGATCCTGGAGCAGCGTTACCTGATCTTCCAGCGGGATGGCGACGTATGGATGCGCAGCGAGGGTGCGCGCATGCTGCGAGGTTATCCAGCCCAGGCGATTGTTTCGCTGCTGCAACGCAGCGGGTTTCAAACCAAACATGTCATCACCACCGGTTTCGACAATTTCGAGCCGGGTGTCTCCAGCGCCGATCGGATTATTTTTCTGGCGGAAAAGCACTAGCCTATGAATGAGTCTCTCAGCACCCAGACCCGTGCCGCTTACCCGGTGGACCCCGAACATGGAGCACTGCGGGTGAGCATCGTGTTCATTTTTATCATCTGCTGGGTTATTATCTTTTTTATCC
>JAIOHO010000736.1 GCA_019912905.1 Anaerolineae bacterium | reverse complement strand
CAGCCGAAAGAATTGTCATCTCGGAACATGACCGAAACAGCATCCGCCCTGGAAGTGATTTTTACGTTGAGTCCTGTCCCCAGTCTAACACTAACGCCTGCCGCCTCGTCTACAGTTACCGCCAGCCCGACCCCGATCCCTTCTGAAACACCAATCGCAACGTTGACCGACAACCCTGAAGTTGCGCAGCCCTGGGCGATCATATTTAGTAACGATAGCAGCCTAGAGGAAGCGCAATTTGAGGCTAATCGGGCCATCAGGCTTGGCTACACGGACACTGTGATTTACAAAACCACAAGCTGGTATGTCACAGTCATCAGGCACTTCGCCAGCCGGGATGAAGCTCTGGCAAGCCTTCAGAGCGATTCGGTCATGAAAACAAACAGGCCGAATGCTTATGTGGATGATCTCGATCGTTTATGCCCGGTTCAGGTCAGTCGAGCGCAGTATGTGGAGTGCGCGGCATCGTGAGCCGTTGGATACCACGCAAGCAGGATGACCACGTGATCATCTGCGGTCATAAATACCTCACCACATGTGCCTCGTCAGCCGATAGCTAAAGGACAAGGGGGCGTGTCCGTGCGAACAAAATAGGTCATTGCGAAATGACGGGTTGCCGGGCGCTCGTCACCGGCTGTATAGTGAGCACACTTCGAAATCGAACTGAAGGATTGACCGATGTCCATTGAAAACGAACAGGATCTGATCGCCCTGATGCGCATCGGGCGCATTGTTGGGCTGACCTTGCAGCACATGGGCGCGGCGGTCCAGCCGGGCATGACCACCGCCGAACTGGATGCCATCGGCGCGGAGTTTATGGCGCAGCACGGCGCGCGCTCCGCCCCTATCCTGGCCTACAAATTCCCCGGCCACACCTGCATCAGCCTCAACGACGAAGCGGCACACGGCATCCCCGGCGACCGGGAGATTCAACCCGGCGACCTGGTCAACATCGACGTGTCCGCCGAACTGGACGGCTATTTCGCCGATACCGGGGGCAGCTTCGCCGTGCCGCCGGTGACTTCCGAAAACCAGCGGCTGCTGGCAACGGCCCGCAAAGCCCTCGACGCAGCGACCAATGCGGTGCGCTCCGGGCTGCCGCTGAACGTCATCGGCAAGGCCGTCGAAAAAGTGGCGCGTCCGGCGGGCTACGGTATCCTGCGCGAACTGGGCGGGCACGGAGTCGGGCGCAGTCTGCACGAAAAGCCGCACGCCATCCCGCATTATTTTAATCCACGCGCGCGCGAACGCCTGACCGAAGGCATGGTCCTGACCATCGAACCCTTCCTGACCACCGGCGCGACCCACGTCAAGACCGATGAGGATGGCTGGACGCTGCGCACCGTCGATGGCAGCCTGTCGGCGCAGTACGAGCATACGCTCATCATCACCAAAGGCAAGCCGGTGCTGGTCACCGCCGTCTGACCTTCCCATTGGGGACCATCTGATGGAGCCTGGTCGATTGATACCCGATCAGGTTCCGGCAGCCTTCGCGCGGGCCAGCGGCATTGACTTTCTGCCATGTCGCTGGCGAAACTAAGATTCCATCGTGATGATGACTTTTCCGCAGGCGTGCCCTTGTTCCACATACTGGAGTGCTTCAGCCGTCGCGCTTAAGGGGTAACTCCGGTCGATCACCGGTAAGACCTTGCCAGACTCAAACAGATCCTGGAGAAAAGCCAGATCCTCTTTTTTGTTTGGTTTGCCCATCACGATTCCCATTTTTTTGCTCCCGTTCCTTGAAATCAGGGGTCCCAGGAGCAGCGCCTGGAAAATTGCCGCCGTGGAGCCGCCGACATAGACAAAAATCCCGTCGGGACTCAAAGCACGCTGGTAATCGAAAATCGAACGACGGGCCACCATATCCAGAATCAGGTCATACTGGCGGCCACTTTTGGTGAAATCTTCTTTGGTATAGTCCATGACATGATCTGCCCCAATGGAGCGCAACAGGTCCAGTTTCATCGAATGGTCCACGCCTGTCACTTCCGCCCCAAAGT
>JAIOHO010000072.1 GCA_019912905.1 Anaerolineae bacterium | reverse complement strand
ACACAGAAATGCGCCGATCGACTGCTCTCACCAACCAGACGATCGTGTTGGCCGCCAGGTAATTGGCGATTTTGACGGCCACCTCTTTTTCGTCGTCGCTTGGAGAAAGGACCTCGATCGCCAGGTCCGGTGGCAGCGGATTCCAGGTTTCGTGTGACGGTTCCGGCTGGCGCTGGCGTGAAATGAAGGCCACGTCGGGGATATACCGCTCGCCGGAGACCATGTAGCCCCCATCGGCACCCGTCACGTCCCCCAGGTTTTTGCCTTTGATGTACACGCCAATAGCGGCCAGAAAGTTTGCTGCAATTTTCGAAGAATAGTTGCTGGAAACCACTTCGACAATTTCTCCCCCGATGTATTCCAGGCGACGATCACGGTTTTCCGGCAGTTGTGCCACGGCTTCAAATTCCTCAACGGTATACAGCTTTTGTTGAATTGCCATCGACTCGATGACCTCATCTACTCCACTGGAACTTATCGTAACACACTTTTCTACCGCCTCTTGGGGATAGCGAAAGGTGAATCTCTGCCTGCTATAAGACGACCTCAATGCCATCCTCAATCCGCTTCTGTGCGACGATCCGGGACATCATTTCGTCGAAGCAGAAACGAATCGTCGCCATAAGTCACCCAATCGTCGGTAGATGCGGCTGCATAGGCATCAATTTCAGCATGGTTTTCCGCGTAATACAGCAGTGCGGCCAGCACTTCGGCTTCGGTGAGGGTATAGGCTTCCATGATGGCGGGAATATCCAGCGCCTGATCACGCCGCACATAAGCAATCAAGGCGACGGGCACACGCCGTCCGCGAATATGAGGCCGCCTGCCGAAATAACGCTGCTCAATATGTTTACTTAGGTCTGGTGTCAGGAATTGATCAGTCATGGCTTGATGAGGTCACTCATCCAATTCGCTCATTAGTTTCATGATAGCAGCTTTTAGGTCTTTCTCAAGCTGTCGCAGTCCTTCAGGGGTGTTTCCGTAGAGAATGTACCGCTTGGCCTGCACGTCGAACGGAATATCTTCTTTGTTCTGAGTAATCATAATGGCCGGTTTACCCAATGTGTGGGCGATCCCGAGTTCGTAAAATACGTTGGGATTTCTGCCGGTACAATCCGCGATGATGAACTTCGAGTGGTAGATCGCGGACCAGATTTCTCGGATAATGTCATGCTTCGAAAAGAAATCGTCGCCGAGCTTGATGTCCATGCCGAGAGATTGAACCAGCGGTTTGATGGGATTCTCAAAGATTGATCTGAGGACGAAGGGCATAACCATGAACACATCACACTGGAACTGTTTGGAGGTTACAGCAGGGCCAAAGATCGGAATAACAGTAATTTCACCGCTTTGATTCACCTGAGGCTGATTGGCGTCAATTTCACCAAAATTTCTCGCTACAGCATCAATTATCATCTGAGAGCGTACAATATATCCTCCATCAGCTTTCATTCTAAAAAAGCCACAGGCAACAAATTCATCGAAATCGGCTCTGGTGACGCCCTTCCAGACATTTCGCCAAAGCTCTCCTTGGTCGTCTAATCCAAATATCCCCAATATTTCGCCGCCACCATAAGCATAGCTCCACTCTGTCGCCACAGTACCATCCTCCAACCCTGGCACAAGTGAGCGAAGCAGGTCCTTTTGCCGGTCTGTCAGGTAACAATCAGGCATCAAACATACCTCAGGACATAAAAGGTACTCAATCTCTGTTTTCTTGGATGCGGATCAGCACATCGAGAAAGGTGACAGCGTCAACGATCCTGGTGGAGCCATATTGCTCAAGCACAAGGAGGTCATTGTCCGCACTGACCAGATAATCCGCTTCAGCCGCTTTCGCGCAGGCAAGAAACATGTCATCTTTGGGATCACGCGACACCTGTTCGACTACATCCACCGTGACCCGTTGCGCCTGACGAAGGTCCGATAATGTACCGGCTACCAAATCATCCGTAATCTGAGGGAACTTGCTGCGAATACGGGGACGATTGAGCACTTCAACGATTTCTGCTTCGATCGCATCTGAAATGTACAACACAAAGGAATTCCTGAATTCGAGTGACGTGATGCGAGCATTTACAGAAGCCGATTTGATGAGCGCTCTCAGGAAAATCTGCGTGTCAAATACCGCTTTGAGTTTGTCGCTCACGCCGTACCTCAGAGACTGCTTCCGCAATGGCCTGGTCGATTTCTGTCTCACTCATGGCGGCAGTCGCTTCGCGCACCGGTTCAAAGCGTTCCCGCAGTTGATAAAACCAGTCCATTTCATGCGTTTCTTTATAGTGGAGGTAGGCAATGAACTGGCCTAGCTCTGGAAGGCTCTCTTCAGGTAATTCATCGACGGCTCGGTGCAGCGCTTCTCGATTCACAATCGTCATTGTGTGATCCCCATCAACCCTTACCGCCCATATCCTAACACACTTTTTTACGCCCTCGGCACGGCGACCTTGAGGGCATCGGCCACGCTGCGGACGGCGATCAGTTCCATGCCCGGCGGCACATCCTCCGGCATCCGGCGCGTGCGCGGGATCAGGGCGCGCTTGAAGCCAATCTTGGAGGCCTCGTTCAGCCGTGCGCTGAGTTGGCCGACCGTGCGCAGTTCGCCGCTGAGTCCCACCTCACCGATCAGCACCAGATCAGCGGGCACAGCCGTATCAAAGTAGCTGGAGGCCATCGCCATCGCCATCGCCAGATCGGACGCCGGTTCGCTGATCTTCATGCCGCCGATGACGTTGACGAAAATATCCTGTTCGTGCAGCTTGAGGCCCACCCGCTTGCTCATGACCGCGCTGATGAGCAGCAGCCGGTTGAGATCGACGCCGTTGGGGGTGCGGCGCGGATTGCCAAAGGAGGTCGGGCTGGTGAGGGCCTGCATCTCCACCAGCAGCGGGCGGGTGCCCTCCATCGTCACGGCAATGGCCGACCCCGGCGCATTGACCACCCGTTCTGCAAGAAAGGCCTCGCTCGGGTTGGACACTTCGACCATGCCGCGCTGCTGCATCTCGAACACGCCGACCTCGTTGGTCGCGCCGAAACGATTTTTGACGCTGCGCAGCAAACGGAAGGTCTGGAACAAATCGCCTTCGAGATACAGCACCGTATCGACGATGTGTTCCAGCACACGCGGTCCGGCGATGCTGCCATCTTTGGTCACGTGACCGATGAGAAACACGCTCGTCCCGCTGGATTTGGCGAGGCTTTGCAGACGGCTGGCACACTCGCGCACCTGGGTGACGCTGCCGGGGGAGGAGTCGATCTCGTCAATGTAGGTGGTCTGAATCGAGTCGATCACCAGAATCACAGGACTGATCTGATTGACATGCTCGAAGATGCTGCCCAGGTTGGTTTCCGTCAGCAGGTACAGGTTTTCCGCCTCCAGCCCCAGGCGGTCCGCGCGCATCTTGATCTGCCGCGTGGATTCCTCGCCGCTGACGTAGAGGACGTGGCCCAACTGCTCGGCCATCATCGCGGACAGCTCCAGAATGAGCGTGCTTTTGCCGATCCCCGGCTCCCCGCCCAGCAGAATGATGCTGCCAGGGACGATGCCACCGCCGAGCACGCGGCTGAATTCCTCGACCGGGACGTACAGCCGCTCACCGACATCGCTGCTGATCTCGCCCAGGCGCTGCGGGGTATTGCCGGGAACGGCGATGGCCGAGCGGGTGCGCGTGCTGCTGGCCCGGCTGACCTCCTCGACTTCCTCGACCATCGTATTGTATTCGCCGCAGTTGGGGCAGCGGCCCATGAAGCGGGGGGTCTGCCGCCCGCAGTTCGAGCAAACATACTTGGTGCGTGTTTTTGCCATGCGGCTTCGATCTCACAATAGGAACGTTTGTGCTATAGAGCCATTATAGCAGGAATCTGGCTGGATGCTGCCGGTAAAGGCGCGATCCAACTTTTCCAGCGAGTTCTGGCGCGGCTGGATGGCGGTGACACCTACACCCGCATGGCCGTCGAAACGGAGGACGCGCGAACCTCGTCGGCGGTGACTTCGCGGCCCAGTTTGTCCGACAGATAGATGCCTTCCGAAATCAACATGGTATTCAACGCCAGTTCCGCCGTCGGCAGCAGTTCCACCCGGCCCTGAAGCGCAGCGACCCAATGATGCTGCGGGCTGTCGTAGGCGTCGGGATTGTCCCGCAGTTGGTGCAGGCGGTAATTGAAGTTCTTCAGGTCGAACGTGCCGCTCAGGGCCAGATCATCGGCCATATTGCAGAAATAACCGAACGGTTCCAGCCGCACGCCGCCTTCGGAGCCGACCACGTAGGAGCCTTCAAATGCATCGAGATGAATGGCCCAGGCTTCGATGAGGTCCAGCGCGAGGCCCTCCGCAAAACGCACGTAGCCCGTACCGAGTTCTTCCACATTGTAGCCGCTGATGGCCTTTCGGCGGCCATCCATCGCCGTTTCCTGATAGACCTTGCCGGTGATCGTCTGCACCACCGGGTTGTCCAGCAGATACAG
>JAIOHO010000735.1 GCA_019912905.1 Anaerolineae bacterium | reverse complement strand
CTTCAAGGCAGCCTGATGGGGCAGGATCCACTTCCGCCAGTGACGATGCTCCAGCAGGGCCACATACAGAGCATGGCGGAATTCTGGCAGGCGCTGGGCGGCAAGCTGCGATCTGCGCTCAATTTCACCGTGACGATCAGCGTCGATGTGGAGAAGCCCATCGAGATCGGGCCACCAGTGACCGAGAAACAGATCGACTTCGCGCTTCTGACCGGGACGGACCAGGAGAGATAGGTGATGGAACGGGAGACGGTGCGCCATCAAGTTGCCATTGCCGGGCATGTGCGGATGCAGTTCACCCGTCAGCCGGTCGCGGGTGCCGTCGTGCAGGCGAGCGGTCTGCCCGGAAACAGAACCGCCCAAACAAGCAGCGCAGCCGACGGTCACTTTTACTTTCTCGATTTGCCGGATGGAGAGTACACCCTCCATGTATCGCTGCCCGGGGCTGGCACACGTTACGGGACAGTAGAGAAAAGGATAAAGGTCTCCAGCTCGCTAGGTGCTCATCAAATTAGGCATATCAAGATGTCCCCAGTTGACATCGAGCTGCCGACCACCTGCCTATCGGGCACGGTGCGTGCTCAGAATTACGCGATTGTTCCCATGGCGGAAGTACGCTTGGAGGGCAGCGGCGAGCATACATTCAGCGGAGCCGACGGTCGCTACTGTCTCACTGCTTTCGAGATGCCGCAAGACCCAGAGGCCAAGCGGACTATAGGCGTCTACGTGAGAGGCGAACGGCGACTATCCAGAAATGTGGTTCATCCGCATTTTATGTGAAGGGTGTTCTTGAGAACCAATCTGTTGATGTAGATTGATGAGATTTCAGGATAGAAACGGTTCTGAGTTTCTGATAGTAGCCAGCGACAATATAATTCCACACAAATTGCGGAAGTTCCAGAAATGTCGTTCTACATGAAGTTGGGAAGCGAAAATATGCTCTCCTCAAGCTTAGACCAGGCTAGCGCTTTCCCAAACAAGGCGCTCAGGCTGGAACAGGATAACGTCAACGCGACTACGTGTTCAAGGGACCGCCGGACACGTTTCCGGCTCCCTGAAAAGAAGGAGTAGAAACAATGCCAAACCCTCAAGCACCGGGTATCTATTTCGAGGAAGTGCCCTCGGCGGTGAAGCCCATCGCCGGAGTGGGCACCAGTACGGCGGGGTTCATTGGGCTCGTACAAAGCACATCCAGCAAACCCGTGAATTCCAAGGTCAGTGTAGACAGGAAAAGAGTGAGCTTTGATGCCAGCGCCGATCAAATTGACTTCTTGGTTCGTGGGTTTCCCGAAAAGACTCTCTCAGATTTTTCTGTAAGAGCGACGAAAGAAGGTACAGAGGTTGCGGACCTTTCGGTAGAAGCTGTCCCGCAATGGTTAAGCGATGACAATTCCTTTAAGGTCACTTTGAAC
>JAIOHO010000734.1 GCA_019912905.1 Anaerolineae bacterium | reverse complement strand
GGTTTTGCGGGTGGACCTCTTTACAATGCGGACAAGCGCTCGCACACTGAGGGAATCTGTCAGATAGATTAGGAGTGTGTCGATGAGCGCGTCCGTGCAGGCGGGACCCGATGAACCGGAAGTGCGCTTGGTCCGGGCCGGTGAAGATCGTTTTGGGGAAGTTCGCGGCCTGGGCATCAGTGCCATCGACTTCAAGGTGACTCCGCAGGACAGCGGCGCGGTGCTCATCATCGAGAACACCTTCCGGGCGAAGGGCGGCCCGGCCCGTCACCTGCATTACGATCAGGATGAATGGTTCTACGCGGCGGAAGGCGAGTTCGTGGTCGAGGTGGGCGCGCAGCGTTTCAGCCTGAAGGCGGGCGATTCGCTGCTGGCACCGCGCAAGATCCCCCATGTGTGGGCCTATGTCGGCGAGACACGCGGCAGGATGGTGATCGTGTTTACGCCCGCCGGTCAGATGGAAGCCTTCTTCCGCGAGGTCACGAAGGCCAACGCCATGCCGCCGCAGGACCCCGCCTTATGGCGCGCGCACGGGATGGAACTGGTTGGACCGCCGCTGAAGGTGTAGCGCGCAGCGGATCGGATTCACCTGCTATTCCACTTTCAGCCACTCCTCGACGGGATTCTGCTGCTCAAGCGGGCGGAAGACCTGGAACCAGGTGTTGCCCGGCTTGAGCGGCAGGAACTCGCCGTCCGGTGTGCGCAGGGCGATCAGCGATTCGCGGGTGGGGCGCACCCAGCGGGCCGGGTACTGCTGGCCGTCACGGAACAGCACAGCATCGCCCTCGAACCACAGCTTGATCTCGATGCTGTAGCTGACACTGCCCTGGAACTGGCTTTCGACGATGTCGGTAAAGGTATGATCGGCATACAGGACGACCACGTTGGCGGCGGTGATCTGTTCGTCGGTGTTGGCGTCGTAATGCCCCTGCCCATCGGCAAAGCGGCGGTACAGGCCGCTGGCGGCATCATATTCCCACTGCACGCGGGTTGCCCGGTAGCGCAGGTCGATCAGGTGAATCGGGCCGCTGCTGTCTGCGGGTACATCCGGGTTGAAGACCATACCGTGCAGATCCGGCGCAGACTCCACGCCTTCCGTAACCGCCAGTTGGCGCAGCGCGCTCAGGTTGGTGAACAGGTTGTGCGGCACAGGAATCGTCTCGTCGCGCCAGTAATAGGGCAGGCCGTAGAGCACGCCTTTGTACAGGCGGTTGGCGAATTCGGACCCGTTCAGGCGTTCCTCGACCCCGGTGCTGGCCCCCGAAAAGGCCAGCAGACTCTGGTACATGGGCACCAGCTCGTAGTCGATCAGGCGCGCACTGCGGATCGACCCGACCCGCTCCGGCGTCTGGCTGTAAAATACCGCCGAAAAGCGCGTCAGGCCGCCCTCGGCGTAATGTTCGAAGACCAGATCCGCCGCGCCGATTCCCGCCTGGGGGCGCACCAGCGGCGGCGCGTTGGAAATTTTCACGACGATCGGGTTATGCATCAGCGCCGACGGATCGGCCACCAGCAGCCCGGTCAGCGGATTGACACCTGTTGGAAAGTCATCCGGGCCGATGGCGGACGCGCTGGCGGCAGGGGCTATCTCAAGGTTTGCCGCGTGGCTTTCAGTTGTATCATGGTATTCAAATGCCGCCGTGACGACGACCAACCAACCGGCCAGCAGCAGAATTTTCAGGCGGTGGTGCATACCGGCGAATCCTTCTACAATGACAGGATATTCGATTATACGGGGGGCGTGGGTGATTGAGAACGCGCATTTCGCGCTGGAAGGGCTGAGTTGACTCGGTTTTCGGCGCTGGCTATAATCAACCTATCGTTGATTCAACGTAAATCCGCGTTGCGATTGCCTTCACAACCTATCATGCGGAGGATGTGGTAAATGCCTCTACAGGGCAATATTCGAGATTTTAGCACGACTCAGCTGCTGAATCTCATCAATCTCGCCCGCAAAACCGGGACGCTGACGATTTTTGAAGCGATAAGAACCGGCGAGAAAGACGCGATGGGGAACGACAAAATGGCCCCCGGGTCGGCGCGGGCGAGCGTTTCCTTCAATACGGGTAAACTCATCTTTGCGGCGATGGACTCGCAAGACGGCAATCTGGTTTCGGTGCTGAACAAAGCCGGTAAGCTGACCGACGAACAGGCGCGGATTATTCGGGAGCGGGCGCGCAACACGACCGACAAAGCCCTGGCGATGCTGCTGATTAACGCCAATTATGTCAACCAGGGTGACATCGTCACCAGCATCAAGCAGCATACGCTCGATGTCGTGTATAATCTGCTGACCTGGGGCGATGGCCCCTTTCGTTTCGATGATGGCCGGATGCCGGGCAGCGACCGTATCCTGGTGCCGATCGACCTGGAAAATGTCATTATCGAAGGCTCGCGCCGCATCAAAGAAGCGGAAAAGCTGGTCGATCACCTGCCCAACCTCGATTTCGCGCTGAAGTTCCCTGAAAACCCCAGGGAGAAATTCAAGGGTATTCACCTCAGCGTCGAGGAATGGCGGGTGGTTTCGTTCGTCAACCCGAAAAACACGATCCGCCAGATCGCCAAAGCCAACAACATGTCGGATATGGAAATCCGGCGCATCGTCTATGGGCTTGAGCAGGCGGGCCTGGTGGAGATGGTTAAGCCGCCGGGCATGGAATCTGCGGGCGCAGCACGTGCCCGGACGAGGCCGTCTCGTGCGCCGCAGGTCCAGAGAAACGTCGTCAACAAGCTTATCGACAAGATTAAGTCTATCTAGTCCTAACTGGAAGAGCAGGTAGGTTATGCAAACTGTGAAAATGGTGATTACCGGGCCGTTCAGTTCGGGCAAGACGGAGTTTATCCGTTCCATCAGCGAAATCGAAGTGGTTTCGACGGAGCGTGGCATCTCCCCGGATACCGCCGAGTCGCAGGAAAAAGAGGCGACGACCGTGGCGATGGACTTTGGCCGCATCACGGTAGACGACGACCTGGTGTTGTATCTGTTTGGCACGCCGGGGCAGCGCCGTTTCGATTTCATGTGGGAAATTCTGGCCGAAGGGATGCTCGGTTTTGTGGTCATGGTAGACAGCGCCAAGCCGGAAACTTTTCGGGAGGCCAAGAGCATCCTCGAAACGTTCCGCGCCTATGCCAACACGCCGTATGTGGTGGCCGCCAACAAACAGGATCACCCCGATGCCTGGGCTGCGGAGGATCTGCGCATCGCCCTGCGCATCGAAGAAAACGTCAAGCTGCTGCCGTGTGTCGCCAAAGACAAAGAGAGTGTCAAGAACGTGCTGCTCGAACTGCTGTATTCCATCCTGGAGGAAATGGAAGGTTAGTTCTTCCTCCTGAAAATACCTGCACAGGGACTAGAAGACAGTGGCAACGCTGGTAACCGAACAGGGCATTGTCCATTATGAAGCGCATGGCCGGGGACGCCCTGTTCTTTTATTGCATGGCTGGCTGGGGTCGTGGGCGCTGTGGCACAACACGATTCTGGAACTCGGCAAAGAATTCCGCACTTACGCGCTGGATTTCTGGGGATTTGGGGAATCCGGCGACCAGGGGATGGATTTTTCGGTCGATAATTTTGTCGTGCTCGTCAACCAGTTCGTCGATCGGCTGGGCATCCCCAATGCGCCGCTGGTCGGCCATTCGATGGGCGGCACGGTATCGCTTGGCACCGCCATCCAGCAGCCGGAAAAAGTCGTTAAGGTGATCGTCATCGGCTCGCCCATTCAGGGCACGTCGCTCAGTCTGCTGCTCAAGCTGGCGAGCTTCGACGGCTGGCTGAGCCTGTCGCGCCGCCTGCCGATGGTGTTTACGGTGTTTATGCGCGGGCTGCGCCTGTTCATGGGCGGCTATGCGCACCTGCTGGCGCATGATGGCCGGGCGCTGGGCAAGATGATGGATGCGGACCTGGCGAACCTGAGCGGCAACACCTTTTTTGAAAGTATCGGCACGCTGCGCAAAACTGACCTGAGTCCGCGCATGGGGGAAATCAAAATGCCGGTGCTGGGGATCTACGGCGCGCGCGATCTGATCGTCAACCCCAACCAGTCGAAGGTGCTCAAAGCGACCACGCCTCACAGCAAGGTCGCCTGGTTCGAGCAGTCCGGGCATTTCCCCATGCTGGATGAACCGACACGCTTTCACAGTACCGTGCGCGATTTTTTGAACAACGGTTAGCCTGATGAACAATCCGATTTATCGCTATGTGATCGAAGATAAGACTCACGTCCCGCCGTTCAACGAACCCGCCAGCCAGTTGACGATTGGCCTGAAGCCGCTCAGCATCCATCACGAAGACCTGTTTTCGGCGCTGTTTCCCCAGGGCATGCTGCTGGGCAGGCCGCTCGAACGACGGGAAGATTTCGCCTCGATCCGTGAGGCAGCCATCGTCTACCGCGACAACCTGTGGTTCGATCAGGAATTTATCACCTATTTTCTGGACGAAGCGCGGCGCATGAAGCGTGCCTGCCGCGCCGCTTTCCCGGCGGACGATAAAGCCTTTCGGACCTACACCCTGCCGCTGACGACTCATCTCGAAAAAGCCCGCGATGCGCAGGGCAGCCCCATTTACCTGATCGACCTGTGGTATCTGCCGGATGGCTTCGACCCCAACCCGACTCCGGTGGTCGTGCCCAGTGACGCGAAAGAAAAAGGCTTCTACAGCGTCCCCGACTTCATGTCGATGGAGCAGGGCGACCTGACTCACTTTCTGCCGATGCGGGCGGCGGTGTCGATCGAAAGCTGGGTGCACGTCTATTTCGCCAGCGTCATTTTCGGCACCTTCACCCGCGCCAGCCGCTTCGATGACCGCGTCGCCAACCATAATTTTTTCTCGCTCAGGCTGCTGTGGCGCGCCATCCTGGAAATGAAACAGGTGCTCAGCTCATCGACTGCGGTCAAAGTCGGGCGGGGCACGGTCATCCACCCGACTGCCGTCATCACCGGCCCGGCGG
>JAIOHO010000733.1 GCA_019912905.1 Anaerolineae bacterium | reverse complement strand
GGCTGCGTCCGGCACGCAGCAGGTGGTGGCGCTCAACGAAGCCGAAGCCCTGGGCATCCTGGCAAAGCTGGACCCACCGGGCGCGCAGGGAGAAGATCGGCTGCGGGCGGTTTTTCGTATCGACGACCGGCGGCGGCTGCGCGTCACCGTCAGCGACGCCCTGACCAGCCAGATCCTGCTCGATAACGCCATCGTCGCCACCTTGCGCTGAGGAAATCGCCATGAGCCAGACACAGTCCCATGAACTCACAGGGCGGGAACCCCGCCTGGCCTCTGGTGCAGGCAAATCCGGGCAGCAGCGGCTGTCGCTGCGACGGCTGGCGACCATGGTCAACATGCTGCCGCCGGAAGCCATCTCGCTGGATGCGGCGACGGAGATGCTGAAAAACGAGGAGTTTTTCGTCCGCTACAATGCCGCCAAGATGTTGGGACGCCGTGGCGATCGTGCCGCGCGGCTGATCCTGGAAGAGGCACTCGATCACGGGTCGGCGCCCTCACGGGCCAGCGCCGCCCGTCACCTGTATGGCTTCTCGTGGTTCGCTGCCGAACCGCTCATCCGTAAGGCGCTGAAAGACAGCGATGACCGCGTGCGCGAAGGAGCCGTCTACGCGCTGTGTGACCTGCGCGAGCTGAATGCCTTTCAGGTCCTCATCGAAGTCCTCGCAAACGAAACGGACGACGTGCGCGCGGCAGCAGCCTGGGGTTTGCGCGACTGCCAGGATGCGGCGGCGGTGCCGGTGCTCAAGGTTGTCCTCCAGGCCCAAGACCCGGATGTCCGCATCAAAGCGCTGGAAGCCCTGGGCGCGAACGATACCCCCCAGGCCATGCCCGTTGTCCGCGAAGCGATGAATGACCGCGAACCCGACGTGAAATATGCGGCCACGCTCAGTCTGCTCGAACTGGCGGGTGAAAGCTGGCTTCAGGAACTCTCCGGCATCATCGGGCGCACCAGCGGCGTCACCCTCCAGCAGGTGCTGCGCGGCTTTTTCCATGCGACCAACTATCTCAAAATCGACGTGGCGCAGAGCAAAGCAGCGGACCTGTTGATCGACGCGCTGGAAACGGCGCTGCTCGATGATCTGCCCGAAACGCGCATCGCGGTGGTCTGGCCGCTGGCCTGGATGCGCCACGAGCGCACGCCGATCGTGCTGCGGCAGGCCTATCAACGCGAACGCGACAGTCAGGTCAAAGCGCAGATGGTGCGCGTGATTGCCAATCTGATGCGCGACAACACTGGCGCAGGGGATGCCGCCCAGGTCGCCGAGTTTATTCTCAACGATGCCCTGGGACACACCGATGGAACCGTCCGCCGCGTCGCCGAAGAGATCGTCGCCCAACGCCGAGCAGCCGTCGCCAGCTAATCGATTTTATTCCGGCACCGATCCAGGCATCCCGGCAGTGGAAGCCTTTTTTTGTTTCTCGAAACCCTGCGAAACCGGGAACTGTTCCGGGAATTTGTACGTCATACAATCACAGAGATGTGCAGCGAGAGGGTTACCGCAATGATAAAATCACTTTCTGTTTTTCAGTTTGGCCTTATTTCCGTCAGTATCCTGGCGGTGACGATTATCGGACTGGCACTGCTGGGGCCAGCGGTGGGAAACATTCACAGCAGCGTGGTCAACAACCTGGATGCCATGCCGAGGAGCACAGGATTTGTGTCCGATGGCGAATTCGCCCCAGCACTCGGATCACAAGTCGCGCAGCCGCCGGGACAGACACTGCCCGACACCAACAGCCAGCCTTTCGACCAAAGGGTGATCCTCAAGAATGCTTCTCTCACCCTCACGGTCGAGACACCAGCCACACGCATCAACGAAATCGCGGCAATGGCCGAAGTCATGGGCGGCTGGGTCGTGTCCTCCAATACTTATACTTCCACCACCAGCAGCGGTGAAGAAACCATGAGCGGGACGATTGTCGTGCGTGTGCCTGCCAAACGCCTGGATGAAGCACTCGAACAGATCAGATCCGGCGCGCTGAAAGTGGATAACGAAAACATCACCGGCGAGGATGTAACTCAGGAATACGTCGATCTGTCCAGCCGGTTGGAAAACCTGCGGGCCAGCGAACAGCAGCTTCGCACCATCATGGACACGGCTCGCAAGGTCGAAGATGTGCTGGCCGTGCAGCGCGAACTGACCACTGTGCGCGGCGAAATCGAGGTCATTCAGGGCCGCCTGAATTACTTTGACGAAGCATCCGCCTATTCATCGATCAGCGTGACCGTCTACCCCAAAGCGCCTGGCCCGGTCGAAATCCAGACGATTGGCTGGAACCCGGCCACCACCGCCGAAAATGCCCTGGGCGCATTGGTGAGCGTGCTGCAATTCCTGCTTGACGCAGTCATCGTCGTAGCGATTGTGGGCGTCCCGCTGGCGCTGATCATCGGCCTTCCATCCTGGCTTATCTGGCGCACGCGGAAACGCCTGGGGTTTTCCAAGCCGCAAACAAGGACACCTCAAGAGACCGATTAGGTTCTAGCGTGATGATACTGCTCTAGGTCATGAAGTCTCAGCGGCTTATCCTGGAAGTGTTATTCAGTGTCTTTACTACCCCGTATCGCAGCTTTGACAGCTTTGACGAGCGGGGGTAGATCGTTCTCGACAATATACCAGACCGCATCCAGATCAATCTCAAGATATTCATGCACGACAAAATTGCGAAACCCGCGCATTTTGTTCCACGCTATTTCGGAGTGGACTTCTCGAAAGGAATCCGATAACTGCATGGACGACTGCACCATAATCTGAAGCTTGCGAAGCACGGCATCTTGGATCAGTTTGGAAACATAAAAAGCGTCACGTCCACCGGACGTATACTCCTGAATATCGCCCAGGCACTCGTTCATGTGGATGAGATAAAAATTGTCATCCTTCATAAGGGCACAGCCTCTTTAAGGATGCGCTCCTTGAGGTACCAGTGCAAGCTTTTTTCGGTCGTCACATCTACTGCTCGGCCAAGCAGTTCCTGCAAGTCCATGATCAGACCGCCGCCACCCCACGAGAAGCGCGACATATCCACGATGTCGATCAAGAAATCCACATCGCTGTCCGCTTCCGCTTCACCGCGAACGACCGAACCAAAGACGCGCACATTACCCGCCCCATGCCGTGCCGCAATCTCAAGGATTTCGCGGCGTCTGGCGCGCAGGTCAGCAAGAGTTAGCGGTTTCTGTTCAAGCGTCTGGTCAGTCATGCCTTGAGTATAGCAGGTTAAGCCCTCTGGTGATGCCGCTGCAAGCTGCGAACGTGCAGCGGTTTATCCTGTAACGAGCGAATACCCTGCACGGCGGCCATCGCCGCACTGAGAGTCGTCAGGATCGGGATGCCGTATTGATACGCGGCGCTGCGCATCTGTGCCCCGTCGAGATGCGCCTGCTTGCCATGCGGCGTGTTGATAATCAGGTCGATCTGGCCGCTGCGCATCGCATCCAGAATATCCGGCGAGCCTTCGCTGACTTTGTGAATCACCTGAGCGGGCAGGCCAACAA
>JAIOHO010000732.1 GCA_019912905.1 Anaerolineae bacterium | reverse complement strand
GTCGTGATACTGCACCGGCGCGGCTGGCGGCGGATGCTGCCCTGGTTCGGCGGCATGGCCCTGCTGTCTGCCCTGACTGCCGGTTACCTCATCTTCGTCTACGGCGCGTTCAGCCTGGACAATCGCGAATCCAACAAATTTAAGAGCGTCGGGCTGGAATATATGCTGTCCCCGGCGCGCAACCTGGATAACCTGTACTTCACCATCGACCAGAGCATCGGCTTCGCGCTGTTCGTCGTGGCGCTGCTGGCGGGCTTCGCGGCTTACCGGTACAGCCATCGGCGCGGTTGGCCGCTGATTCATGCCGGTTGGCTGGGGGTGCTGCTGCCGTTTATCCTGGGCTGCATCATGCTCACCTCCAGCGTCGATGTCCTCAGCCAGACCGACCCCAAATGGTTCCGCATCCGCTATACGCTGCCCATCATAGCAGCCCTGACAGTCACCTGGGCGGGCGCGCTGGCGCAGGGGGTTGTGACGCTGCGTGCGGCTTTGCGGTCGACTCAAGGACAGCGGGTACTCCCGGCCCTGCTGATGGTGGTCGTCGCCCTGGGCTTCAGCGTCCCGGCGCTGCAAGCGAACATCGCCGCTGCCCAGCGCTTCGCCGTGATGCATGGCAAGGAAATCATCTGGACGTGGAGCGACCTCAACCTGCCGCCGGAGGGGAAAATCCTCACCGCGCCCGACAGTGTGTTAAGTGATCTGTGGAACCGCCCTTACAGCGGTTATAACGGGCGCACCAGTTTCGACTGGGTCTATGATGAAGACCCCGCGCATGCCACCCCGCGCGACTTCCGGGATCAGGGCGTGGCGTATGTGGCCGCCACCAGCGAGGATCTGAATGGAATTTTCAAGACGCCTGCCGAACAGGATTTTTTTAGCCAGCTCCTGCTGCTGAAGATCATTCCGCCCGGCCCGGAAGTGAATTTCACGACCTATTTCTACCGCATGCTGCCGCCGCAGCAGGCCGCCGATGCCGTGTTTGGCGGTCAAATCGCCCTGGTCGGCTACGATTTGTCGGCCACGCACCTGAAACCCGGCGAGACGCTCACCGTGCGTCCCTTCTGGCAGGCGCTGCGGACGCCCACCGACAATTATTCGCTGTTTGTCCACCTGCGGCCCGCCGACTCACCGCAGCCGGTCGCCCAGTATGACGGCGCGCCCACCTCCGACCGCCGTCTGACCCTGACCTGGGACGACCCCGGCGAAACACTCATCGGCACTCAGGCCGTACTGACGCTGCCTGCCGACCTGCCGCCGGGCGACTATACCCTCGTGCTCGGCCTGTACGATTTCGTCAGCGGCGCGCGGCTGACTCTGGCCGATGGCACCAATGCCTTCGAGGTCGGAACGGTCACGGTCACCGGTTAGCGCGTTTATCGTCCCTCGATCTGAATCGCAATCGCATAGGCGTCGCCCTCTTCAACGGGCAGGCGCTGGCCGGTTTCGTAATCGTACAGCCCGATCCGCAGTGGGTAAGCGCCTGCTGGCAAATCGGCGGGAATATCGAGGCGCGCATCTGCGCCGATCAGTGTTTCGCCGGGATCATCCCAACTGGTGGCCGGACGGCGCGCCGAGGCCGGGGACCCATCATACTGCGCCAGCGGCTCCGGTGAATCCGCTGCCGTGAGATGCACGAACAGAGAATAATTGACGGTCGGTCGAGTCTGTGCCTGCCAGTAGGGTCGGAAACGAATCGACTCGGCGGATACATCCAGGTCGTAGCCGACCAGCCTAAGCGACTCGCCAAAGGGGATGTCGACCGGGACCTGCGGCGGAAGCATCCTGTAAAAATAAATCGCGTTGGCCTGATCTTGTCCTAGTGGCGCTGGAAATATCTTCAAAGGCATCAAAGTCCCGGCAGGACCATCAGAAAATACGGACATTTCCGCGAGATGCTCGTTCCACGTATCCCTTGCCATCTCTGCCAGATAGACCACGCCCTGATCGAAAAACTTCTTCGGGGTGCTGCGATAGGGCGCGTCGTCATAGACCCACTCAAACGCGGTTTGCCCATCGTAGCCGCTGTAGGGCCGATTCCAGACGGCACGTAAAGGGCTGTCTGGGAACATGAGGATTTTGCCGTCGGGCGGCAGGCTGGCATCCGACCACTGCCATAGTGCATAGCGCGGGTCCGGCATCGCCAAGCGCTGGATCAGGACCACATCCCCCGGCAGCGCCGTCATGGTGAATAACACGATGATCCCAACCGTCACGCCATACCCGGTGGTGCGCTGCCCCCGATCCCGCAGCGTGGACACGATCTGCGCCGCGCACAGACTCCATAGGCCGATGACCGCTGGCGACACCGGCAGCACGTGGCGCATCTGATTGCTAAAGGGTTCGATGCCGATGAATGTCGAAACACTCAGGATACCGGCGACCGTCACCGCCAGCAGGTACAGCGCCTTGTGCCAATCCACCACCGGCCATCTTCGATAGCGGCTGACGGCATAGGCAACAACGACAGTGAACAGAACCGGTCCGACCGGCAGCACCGTACCATAAAGGTTCCGCAGGCCGCGCGCCAGATCAAGAGCCATTGCCGGATCGACACGCATGGCTTCGTCATTTTCCAATCGCAGCGCACCGTAGCCGAAGGCCAGATACGCCGCACACGCCAAGCCAATCCCCAGTTCCGCGATCAGCCAGGGCAGCATCCGCC
>JAIOHO010000731.1 GCA_019912905.1 Anaerolineae bacterium | reverse complement strand
CAGCGTCTTAAAGGCAGGGCTGCCATTTGCGGCGGTTCAGCTGTCGCTGTCGTTCGCTTTTCAGGTGGACACGATCTTCCTGAGCCGTTACGTCAGTGATGAGGTCGTCGGCTGGTACAGTGCGGCTTACCGGCTTACGCTCTCGTTTCTGACGATCTCCCGGTCATTCAACGACGCCATCCTGCCCACCCTGGCCCGCGAACACACCAACAATCCGGCCACAGTCAGCCAGTGGTATTACACCTCGGTGCGCTTCATCGTTCTGATCGCACTGCCAATCGCCGTCGGCGGCTCTCTCCTGAGTTCAGGGATTATCAACATCTTTGGCGAGGAGTTTTTACCATCCGCCCTGGCCTTTAGCATCCTGATCTGGGATATTCCATTTGTGACCTATCACGCCTTCTGCGGCAACATCGCCACTTCGATCAAGCGCGAAGGCAGTGCTGCCCGCATCTATGTCAGTGTTGGCATTCTCAATGTGATCCTGAACGCCTTTCTGATCCCTCAATTCGGAATCGCAGCGGCATGCTTAGCCACCGTGGTGACTGACTTCTTCGGCGCTGCCCTCTTCTATGCCCTGCTGCGGCGGGAGCTTGGCCCCGGCCTGAAGCTGCGCCGGTTGTTATGGATTGGGATCGCCGCCGCGCTCATGGGTGTCGAGGTCGTGCTGCTGCGCCATCTCAACATCTTTTTGGTCATCGCCGTTGGCGGCGTTACTTACCTGACGCTGATCTGGGTGCTGCCCATCCTGAAGGATAACGAGCGCCAGCAACTGCTCCAGCTTCCGGGCCAGGTGATTCGGCGGCTGCGCCCTGCTCCCACCACGATCGGGTCCTGATATGCGGATCGCGATCGTCGTTCATGGTTTTCCGCCGACCTACTACGCCGGGGCCGAACGCGCGGCTGAACGCATCGTTCACTGGCTGGTGGCACAGCACCACGAGGTGGAGGTATTCGCGCTGGAGCAGCTAAACGCAGCGGAGACGCGCCTGGAAACCAGGCAGGAAAACGGCTTCATCGTCCACCGCTTCTATTACAATGTCGAACACGGCGACCCATTCCGCAACCTGTACGATCATCCTGCCATCGGCGCTGCCTTTCGCACCTTTCTGGAGGGTAGGTCGTTCGATCTCGTGCACATCGTCAGCGGCTACCTCCTGGGCGGCCAGGTGATTCACGTCGCGCGGGCGCAGGGCATTCCCGTGGTCATGACCCTGACCGAATACTGGTTCCTGTGTTATCGCCTCAATCTGCTGAGGACCAACGGGGACCTGTGCGTCGGGCCGGAAACAGACGAGAAATGCGCGCGCTGCCTCCTCGAAGAAAAGCGACGCTACCGGATGCCCGTCGAATTTGTCCCCCGCGAAGTGGTGGACCGTTTCTGGTCGGTCGCCGACCATACACCGCTGGTCAAGACGGCTGCCGAACGGATCGCAGAGCGCCGCCAGACCCTCCGGCAGGCGCTCGATGCAGTGGATCTCGTCATCAGCCCCTCACGCTTCCTGATCGACAAGTTTCACCAGTTCGGCTTCGACACCCGGAATTATGTGTATATCCGTCATGGGCTGACCGTCCAGCACCGACCTGCATCTCACCAGAGTCCGGACTCCCAGAATGCGCTGCGGCTCGGTTATATCGGGCAGATCAAGGCGCATAAGGGCACAGACCTGCTCGTCGATGCCCTGCTGCCGCTCATCGAACGCGGCGAAAAAGTCACGCTCGATGTGTGGGGGCCTGAAGATGAAACGCCGGACTATGCCGCCGAATTGAAACGCCGCACAGCCGGCACGCCTGCGGTCCGCTGGCATGGCCGTTATCAAGCGCCGCAGGTATGGGACATCCTGTCGAGCTTCGACCTGCTGGTAGTCCCCTCCCGCTGGTACGAAAACAGCCCAACGGTCATTGCCGAGGCGTTCACCATCGGGCTTCCCGTCATCGCCACCAATCTGGGCGGCATGGCCGAACTTGTGACCCACGAACAAAGCGGCCTGTTGTTCGAACTGAACAGCATCACGGACCTGCGCGGTCAGATCGAGCGTCTGCTGCACGAGCCGGATCTGCTCGGTCGATTGCAGGCGGGCGTCCCGGCAGTCAAGACCGCCGAAGATGAAGTGCAGGAAATCTTTGCCCAGTATCAGAGGCTGGTCGGTCCGGCATCGTGAACAGCAGTCCCGTTGCTGCGCGTCTGAATACCCTCCTCGGAACACCGCCGCGCCGCCTTCAGCCGCTTACCGGGGGCATGATCGGCGAAGTCTACCGGGTCGATCTGGCCGATGGGCGCACCCTGGTTGCCAAAGTCGCCCAATCGACTGCCGCCCACTTGAGCATCGAAGGCTATATGCTGCGCTACCTCCGGGAGCACAGCCGCCTGCCAGTGCCCGAAGTGCTGCATGCCGAGGATACCCTGCTGTTGATGACCTATGTCGAAGGCAAGAGTCACCTCGGCCCCTCCGAGCAGGCTCATGCGGCAGATCTGCTGGCCGACCTGCACGGCATCACCCAGACAGGCTTCGGTCTGGAACGCGATACCCTGATCGGCCCGCTGCCTCAGCCCAATCCGCTGACAGCATCGTGGATCGACTTCTTCCGCGATCAGCGCCTGCGGTCTATGGCACAGATCGCACACGAGCAGGGTCCCCTGCCCGGCTCACTGCGATCGCGCATCGACCGTCTCAGCGCCCGGCTCGAAAACTGGCTGCTCGAACCGGATCAACCCAGTCTGATTCACGGCGACCTGTGGACGACCAATGTGTTAACACGAAATGGGCGTGTCGTCGGCTTCATCGACCCGGCCATCTATTACGGCCACGCGGAAATTGAACTGGCCTATATGCGCCTGTTTCACAGCTTTGGCGCACCGTTCTTCGATCGCTACCAGCAGCTGCGCCCCTTGGAACCGGGCTTCTTCGAGGAACGATCCGACCTGTACAATCTTTATCCCCTGCTGGTTCATGTGCGGTTGTTCGGTGGCAGCTACATCCAGATGGTCGACGCGGCGCTGCGTAGATTTGGCTTCTAACATGTTGCACAAACAATTTCAGACGATTTACACGGTGGATTCCTGTCAGGAAACCCGATATAGTTATCAGCGTGAGTTTTTAGGACATTTGCGACAAATCGTATGAACCGCGCAATTTTCACCAAGAAGGCAAAGAAGACTGAACCGGACCGTTAGTTCGGGTCTTTTGCTTTGTGGATGAGAAAGCAAAACCTGCCCGGACTAACCCGAGCAGGTTTTTTATTGCGCAGTAGTGGAAAACAGGCCGTGATCGTCATTCGTTTTTGCGAACTCAAGAAGAAGCAGAGCAAGAGCCGACCCCCGGGTCTGGATAGCTGCGCTGCGCCCTGACCATGTGCGCCACCGCCGTCCAGACCTGATCTGGGCGGCATTTTTTTGTCTATTGATCGAACGAGCCGCAAAGAAAAAGAAGAGGAATCCCAGAACATGACAACAGCCACCTGCCCGGAATGCGATGCCGACGTCGTGATTCCTGCCGATGCGATGGAGAACGAACTGATCTCCTGTGCAGAGTGCGGCGCTGAACTTGAAATCATCAGTCTGAATCCGGTGGAGCTGGACCTGGCCCCGGAAGTGGAAGAGGATTGGGGCGAGTAACCGATGCGCATCGGCATTCTGATTACCCACGTTCGCGCCGAAGAAAAACTGCTGATCAGCGCATTTCAGGAACGCGGCATCGAACCAGACGTCATGCTCGACCGCGACCTGAATTTCGACATCACTGCCGGGCCGGACCAGCTCGCGCCGTCCGGGTTCCCCTGGCGCGCCTATGACCTGATCATGGAGCGCAGCGTCAGCACGTCTCGCGGCCTGTATGCCCTGGCGATCCTCAACAGTTGGGGTATCCCGACCATCAATCGCTACGAAACCGCATCGGTCTGCGCCGATAAACTGCGCACGAGCATCGCACTGGCCCAGGCCCAGGTTCCCCAACCGGCGGTCCGGGTCGCCTTCGATCCTGAGACGACCGTCCAGGCGCTGAATGATCTCGGCTATCCGGCGGTCTTCAAACCAGTGACGGGATCATGGGGGCGGCTGCTGGCGCGCGTGAACGATCAGGACACTGCCGAATCCATTATCGAGCACCGCCAGACACTCGGCGATTACAACCATCACACCTACTACATCCAGAAATATATCGACAAACCGGGCCGCGACATCCGTGCCTTCGTCATCGGCGACCGCACCATCTGCGCCATCTACCGCACCTCGCCGCACTGGATTACCAATACGGCACGCGGCGGCCAGGCCAGCAACTGCCCGGTGACCCCGGAAATTGATGATCTGTGCCTGCGGGCGGCGCAGGCGGTGGGCGGCGGTGTGCTGGCGATCGACCTGCTGGAAGCGCCGGATGGTCAACTGCTGGTCAACGAAGTCAACCATACGATGGAGTTCCGCAACAGCAGCGCACCCACGGGTGTCAATATCCCGGCAGAAGTCGTGACTTACGCCCTGAGCCAGGTGAGGGTAACCGCGTGATCACTGTCGGCATCGTCGGAGGCAGCGGGTACACCGGCGGCGAACTGCTGCGGTTGCTGCTGTTCCACCCCCATGTGGAAGTCACCCAGATCACCAGCCGCAGTGAGGCCGGGCATTTTGTCCACACGGTTCACCCCAATCTGCGCGGGGTCACGCAGCTCCAGTTCATCCACCCGGACGCGCTTCAACCATGCGATGTGTTATTCCTGGCCCTGCCACATGGCACCGCGTCCAAAGTGATCGACCACTATGCGGCGCTGGCCCCCACGATCATCGACCTGTCCGCCGATTTCCGGTTGAACGACCCGGAGGCTTACCGGCGCTGGTATGGCGAGACTCACCCGGCCCCGGAATGGCTCGACCGCTTCGTCTACGGCCTGCCGGAGCGCACCCGCGATCAACTGCGCGGCGCGCACTATGCCAGCGGCGTCGGCTGCAACGCCACCAGCATCAATCTGGCGCTGGGTCCCCTGGTCCAGGCCGGTTGGCTGGATCAGGCTGCCATCGAAATCAAAGTCGGCTCGTCCGAGGGTGGCAATCAGCCCAACGCCGGATCGCATCATCCGGTCCGCAGCGGCGCAGTCCGCACCTACAGCCCCACCGGGCACCGCCACATGGCCGAAGTCGAGATGATGCTGGGCGCAGATGTGCCCATCCACTTTGCCGTGACCGCCATCGAAATGGTGCGCGGCGTCCACCTGCTGGCCCACTGCATGCTGACTGAACGCCACGAGGAAAAAGAAGTCTGGAAACTGTACCGCGCCGCCTACAACGAGGAGCCGTTTGTGCGGCTGGTGCGCAGCAAAACCGGGCTGCACCGCTTCCCGGAACCGCGCATCGTGGCCGGGACAAATTACTGTGACATCGGCTTTGAAATGGATGAATCCGGCGATCATCTGGTGGTCATCGCCGCGCTGGACAACCTGGGCAAAGGCGCTGCCGGGTCCGCCGTGCAGTGTATGAACCTGATGTTGAATTTCGACGAGTGCGCGGGGCTGCGTTTCCCCGGCATCTATCCGTAAGGGGACTGAAATAATGATTACGACGGCAATCGACAACATCCTGGTCATCAAACTCGGCGGCGGCGCAGGGCTGGACCTCGACGCAAGCTGCGACGATCTGGCGGACATGGCGCGCAGCCGTCCGATGGTGGTGCTGCACGGCGTCAGCGCGCTGGCGAACCGCATGTGCGACGAAGCCGGGCATCCCGTCCAGACCCTGACCTCGCCCTCCGGCCACACCTCGCGCTACACCGATCCGATCACGCGGGACATTTTCGTCCGCGCCTCGGAAATCGCCAACCGTGAGGTCGTCGAGCGGCTGCGCGCCAGGGGCATCCCCGCCGTCGGTCTGACCGGGGACGAGGCGGCCATTTTCGGTGAGCGTAAAAAAGCCCTGCGTGCCCTGGTCGCCGGGCGGGTGCGGGTCGTCCACGACGATTACAGCGGCTCCATCACCGGCGCAGATGGCGAACGCATCCGCCAGATTCTTCAGGCCGGTGGCGTCCCGGTGGTGCCGCCGATGGCCCTGAGTGAGGACGGCCTGCTGAACATCGACGGAGACCGGGCGGCGGCAGCGGTTGCCAGTGCGTTACACGCCGACGAACTGGTCATCCTCAGCAATGTGCGCGGCCTGTATCGCAATTTCCCGGATGAAGCCAGTTTCGTCCAGCATGTCCCTGCTCACCAGCTCGAATCGGCGCTGGAATGGGCGCAGGGCCGCATGAAACGGAAAGTGCTGGGCGCGCAGGAAGCCCTGGACGGCGGCGTCGGTCGGGTCATCATCGGCGATGGCCGCATCCGCCAGCCCGTGCAGCAGGCCCTGGCCGGGCAGGGAACGGTGTTCATCCGATGACTGACCTGCTGACCCACGCACCCATCACCGAGATCGAAGACGCCCATACCTCCGGGGCCTATTTCAAACGCCCCATCACCCTCGCGCGCGGCCAGGGCTGCACTGTTTGGGATGAGGCGGGCAGCGCCTATCTCGATGCCACCAGCGGCCAGGGAGTTGCGCTGCTCGGTCACTGCCACCCCGCAGTCACGGCAGCGATTGCGGAGCAGGCCGAGACGCTCATCACCTGTCCCGAAATTTTCTACAACGGCCATCGAGCAGGCTTATACACCCTGCTTGCCAGCATCCTCCCGGCGGAACTGAATCGCTATTTCCTGGGCAACAGCGGCGCGGAAGCCAACGAAGGCGCGCTCAAAGTAGCGACGCTTCTGACCGGTCGGTCGCAGATCGTCGCGGCCAAACGCGGCTTTCATGGGCGGACGATGGGCGCACTGGCCCTGACCTGGAATCCCAAGTACCGCGAGCCGTTCGAGAACTGGACGTCGCGGGCCGTCACCCATGTCGCCTTCAACGATCTCGACGCCGCGGAACAGGCCATCACCGAGGAGACAGCGGCGGTTGTGGTCGAAGTCGTCCAGGGCGAAGGCGGAGTCTATGTCGCCGACCCGGACTATCTTCAGGGCCTGCGTCGCCTGTGTGACGAACGGGGCGTGCTGCTGATCATCGATGAGATTCAAACCGGCCTGGGACGCACCGGGCGCTGGTTCGCCTTCGAACATGCCGGAATCGTGCCGGATGTGGTGACACTTGGCAAAGGGCTGGCCGGGGGAGTGCCGATGGGTGCAGTCTGCTGGCGCGGTTCGTTGGGCACGCTGCCCCAGGGCACACATGGCAGCACCTTCGGCGGGAATCCGCTGGCGTGCGCGGCGGCGCTGGCGACCCTGAGCACCCTGTGCAGCGAACATCTTCCAGCCCGGGCCGCCGAAAGCGGGGCCTGGCTACTGGAAGCCCTGCGCGGCATCGACCACCCGCAGATTCGCGAGGTGCGCGGCATCGGCCTGATTCTGGGCCTGGAACTGCGCGGGCGCGTCACGCCGGTGCTTAAAAATCTCCAGGATCGCGGCATCCTGGCGCTGCCTGCCGGGTTCAACGTCCTGCGGCTGCTGCCGCCGCTCATCATCACCCAGGCCGAAATGGAGCGCATCGTCACCGCCGTGCGGGAGTCGCTGGATGAATAAAATTGCTGCTCCGGCGACGGACACCGCCGCCGAACTGCTGCTGGAGAATCTCGTCAGCGCGCACAGTCCCTCCTATCAGGAGGGAGGGGCCGTGCGCGTGCTGGTCGATTGGATGAACGCGCACGGTTACGACCGGGCGTTCATCGACGAGGCCGGAAACGCGGTTGGCATCATCGGCCAGGGCGATCAGGAGGTCGTCCTGCTGGGCCACATCGACACCTTCCCCGGCGACCTGCCTGTGTACCGTGACGGTCGTCTGCTGTATGGACGCGGCAGCGTGGATGCCAAAGGTCCGCTGGCGACCTTTGCGGCGGCGGGCGCGCGGGCGCTGCTGCCCGACCATCTGCGTCTGGTGGTCATCGGCGCAGTCGAGGAAGAAGCACCCACCAGCAAAGGCGCACGTTATGCGGCAGCGCAGTATCAGCCGCAGGCCTGCATCATCGGCGAACCTTCCAACTGGGATCGCATTACACTCGGCTACAAAGGCCGCCTGCTGCTCGACTGGCACTGGCGCGGGCCGCTGGCGCACAGCGCGGGGCAGGCCACCAGCCCTGCCGAACATGCGGTTGATTACTGGCAGCGCATCGGCAAATATGTCGATCAGGTCAACGATGGCAAAGAAGCCGTGTTCGCCCGGCTCGATGCCAGCTTGCAGGCCATCAACACCCAGGATCACGGCGCGTATGGCGAAGCATCGCTGACTGCCGGGTTCCGCCTGCCGCCGACTCTGACGCCGGAGGAAGTCGAGGCCGCCCTTCAGCCCCAGGATGGCGCGACCGTGCGGGCGCGGGGCCAGGAAATTGCCTTCGTCAGCGACCGCGACCACGCCCTCAGCCGGGCCATGCGCGGCGCGATCCGGGCGCAAGGAGGGAACCCGCGCTTCGTCTATAAAACCGGGACCTCGGATATGAACGTGGTCGGGCCGATCTGGAGCTGCCCGATTGTCGCCTATGGTCCCGGCGACTCGGCGCTCGATCACACGCCAGAGGAGCACCTCGACCTCGATGAATATCTCCACGCGGTCAACGTGCTCACCCAGACTCTGGAACGCATCCGCTTCTAGGGTGTGCTTTTTTACCTCTCACCCCCTACCACTCGGCAGATAGGGAGTGAGAGGCAGATCGGCTTATCCAGGGAGTTGGGGCGATCCCGACTGAAGGCGCGCGGCAGCCTCCAGTTCAGTCAAACCCATCAGGTTTTCGATCCACCAGGTTGCGCCTGCCGCCTTCCATTCCAGCAGCACGTCCTCCCGCTGGGCGGGTGCCAACTGAGCGGACTGGCCCTGGATCACGATGTCAAACGGGGAAGTCAGCATGCGCTGGGCCTGCACAAAGGACTGCACTTCACGCACATCCGCGGGAGTCACGCCTGCCCCTTGTCCCGCTGGGTTCCGCTTCTCCAGCAACACTCCATCACACTTCAACACCCGCTGCATGGATTTTTGAATCGGCCAGATGCCGACGACCCACAGGGGGATGCGCGGCTGTTGGACGGGCCGTGGCGGATAATGCATCTCGTCCAGCAGCGTGAGCTTAAGGTGAAAGTGCTGTCCGGCATAATCGAACGGTTTGCGCTGATAGAGCAGGGTCAGAATGTCGATGCTTTCGTCGAGCATCTCGGCGCGGACGCGTGTATCGGTCACCTCATCGGGGAAACCCTGCCAGCCCATCCACACCGCGCCCGCCCCCAGCCCCAGAATCAAGCGCCCATCTGACAGCCGATCCAGTGCCACCGACTCGCTGGCGACCTTCCACGGGCGGCGCAGGGGCATGGGGATAACCATCGTGCCCAGACGAATTCGCTGCGTGACCATAGCAGCGGCGGCCAACGCAATCATCGGGTCTTCACACCAGATAGCATCGCCCATAAAACAGCCATCCCACCCCGCTTCCTCGGTTGCCTGGCAGAGCCTCGCCGTCGAACGCGCTGAACCATAGGGCAACGCGACGCCAAATTTCATAGATCACCTGCTTCTCACCCATGTTCACAAGCCAGAAGAACTCGCATGGAGTCACGGATAGCGCTGAAAAAGGGTTCTCTGTCCATAGCCCAAAGTTTAGCAATCTCATGTTGAAAAGTGCCTAACCCAGTCTAGGGAACCTCACCCTGAGCGAGTTGTTCGGGGTCCGCCAGGGCAATTGCATTGCTCGCCCCGCGAATCTTGAAGGAACCAATCGGTTGGAGGTTCTCCAGTTTCAGGTAGATTTCCGCGGGAGCGTCATCCACATTCAGCCGTACCAGCGGGGTACGCAGCGCTGCCCCGGCAATCCGCTCCCGAGCGGCATCAATCGCATCCAGGGTCGCAGGTTCAGGCATGGCGCGTCGTCCCAAACTCGACCGCTGTCCCCAGAC
>JAIOHO010000730.1 GCA_019912905.1 Anaerolineae bacterium | reverse complement strand
GCCCATCCGTGCTGGCAACCACCCCCTGAGTGACCGGGTCCCCGGCCCGCACCGTAGCCAGCAGCACCAGATTCACCTGTTGAATTTCCGTAGTCTGGGTGGAGGCTGCGTCCGCGGTAGCCGCAATCGCCTCACGATTTAGCCGCGCCGCCCGTGCGATGGTCGTCGCTTCCTGAACGATCTGATTGTTGTCCGCTTGCAGAGTCGCAGCCACGTCAGGCGCGCCAAGAGCCTGGCATCCTACCAGAAAGCCGATGAAACTGAGGACCGGGAAAAAGGTTCGCTTTCGCATGGCGGAGTTAATTATATACCCGATCGTTTACCGCAGCCGCACTTGTCCTGCCGATCATTCTCTGCTAATATGTGGCGAGTAAGCCCCCGTAGCTCAGAGGATAGAGCGTTGCCCTCCGGAGGCAGAGGCACAGGTTCGAGTCCTGTCGGGGGTACAGAGTGGGACCTGAAGCGAACATCCAGCCTTTACGCTGGATTTTTGTTTTTCAGGGTAGTTCCCGCACCGGCTGCCTGGACGCGGCACGGCCCCGAAAGCAGTTGATTTTATGGACCTGCCCCAGTATATTCAGCCTGAATCAGAAAGAAGCAGGTCTTCACATCCCTATTGACGCCTATTCTGGATTAGCGCTTTGGCCGTGACACGACGATACCCGCTGGTGATCCTTTTCATGATGGCTCTGCTGGCTGCCTGCCAGCCGCAAAGCAGCACCTCGTCTGGCCCTGGCACTTCCGGGTCATCGATGAATGGGCCGACTTTGGTGCCAACGGAATCTGACCCTGGCCTGATCGCCTCAGGCGCGACTCCTGATTTATCGGAACTGCCTCTGTTAGCCGCCTATCGCCAGCAGGTGCAGCAGGCCCTTCAGCAGCCGGTGCCGATCCTGACGCTGAAAGAAGGGTTGAACGAAAACCAGCAGCAGGCGCAGAGCATCGCAGTGGCCGATCTTCAGTTCCAGCAGTATACGCGCGATAAAGAAACCCAGGCACCCCTGCGCAGCGAGATTTTTGGGGTTTATCCTCTGCGGGATAGCGACATCACGGAATGGACGGATGCCTGTCAGCAGCACGGGTGTTACCGGGTCGAAATGTACAACTTCGCCCTGAACCTTTATCTCGCTGCGATCGTGGACCTGGATACCCAGACGGTCATCGACCGTATCGGCGTGGAAAATGCGCAGCCTGACATTCCATCGCATCTGACGCAAATTGCCATTGAAATCGCCACCCACGCGCCCGAAGTGCTGTCCGCGCTTGGCGATACGCCCGAAACCACCGACGCACTTATGGCGAATACCAAGACCTCGCTCAACAATTCCAGATGCGAACGATCCCAGCATTTATGTGTCGCGCCTACCTTTGTGGTGGGCATCTCGGCACTGTGGGCCATTGTCGATCTGACGGACGAAACGCTGGTGGGAGTGCGCTGGACCACGGTCGGCAGCACGGGCGAAGTCGTCACAGAGAAGAAACTTCAAAACGAATCGATCATGCGTTTATACTGCCAGCATACGACCGCGCTGGAACGCGATGGCTGGCGCATGGATTATATGCTGACCGGTTCCGATGGCCTGCGAATCTCCGATGTCCAGTTTCAGGATCAACCGATTCTGACCAGCGCTAAACTGGTCGATTGGCATGTG
>JAIOHO010000729.1 GCA_019912905.1 Anaerolineae bacterium | reverse complement strand
CGCCGACCGTGCCGACCATCAACCACCAGCCAAGCATATACATCACCAATCCCAGCCCGGATGAAACCAGAGCCGGAATCATAACCGTATGCACCGAGAAGAAGTGGCGGTCATAAATAATATCAACCAGCGGGCTGACCGACAGGGTCACCGCCAGCGCGAACAGGGCCACCAGCAGCACGCGAATCAGACGGGGAATCCCGACAATCCGGTGCGTCACCGCAAATAGAATCGCTGTCGCCTTCGCGAGGGCTGGCTTCGAGGTCGTTTTCCGTGCCATGGGATCAACTCAACCAGATACACCATAATCATACAGATTGACCATCGCCGCGGAGCCGCGTTCAAAGTAGTCCCGCATGATGCTGCGTGCGGGTTCGGCGATGCCCACTTCGTCGATCGCTACCAGCATATGGTGTAACCACTGGTCGCGTGCCTGCATGTCGATGGGGAATGGGCCGTGCCGCATCCGCAAACGCGGATGGCCGCGTGCCTCGGCGTAGCGTGCTGGTCCGCCAAAAAACTGAGTCAGAAACAGAAACTGCCAGCGCTTTCCCGGTTCGAGATCCTGTGGAAAGAGCGACCGCAGGCGTTCATCGGCCTCGACTTTGGCATAAAACACATCCACAAGCGCCTGGAAAGTCTCGTCGCCGCCGATCATTTCATAAACAGTCTGGGGTTCGTCGGTCATTGTTTTATCATAACCTGCTTCAGGCATCCAGAAAAGTATGGCTGGACAATTATTGGCATGAGAGTACAATCTTTTCGTTCAAAACGAAACCACCGCCGTAAGGAGCACGGAACATGCGTTTTTCCCCGCGCCTCAAGTTAATCTTCATCCTGATAGCGATTCTAATATGTGTCCCCAGCAGCATACAGGCGCAGGATGAAAGTCAGATCGTCGCCGTTGGTTCAGGAATTGTCGAGCCAGTGCTCCAAGCCCTGGTCGATGCCAGCGAAAGCGGCGCGAATTTTAATAGCAGCGTGACAGGAACCACCACCGGTTTTGCAGATTTTTGCAGCGGCCAGGCAGATATCACGACCGCGACGCGACGCATTTCCACCGATGAAAAGACAAGCTGCGCCCAAAATCAGGTCGTTCCACTCGAACTGACCGTGGGTCATAACATTCTGGTCTTTGTCGGTCACCCCGGTGATGACGCCTTGAATGTGTGCCTGACCGCTGATGAACTGAATACGATTTACGCCCCCAGTGCAGAGGGCGATGTGACCAACTGGAATCAGGTGCTGGCAGATGGCCCGGACCTTCCACTGACGGTTCTCGCGCCTGGCGAGATTACACCGGATTATACGATCCTTGATGCCCTGATCGAGGGTGATGGGATTCGTGGCGATGCGTCCGCTGCCGATAGCGCCGACTCGGTCATCACGACCGTCAGCGAGACGTCCGGCGCAATCGGTGTGATCACCCTGCCCCAGGCGGCTGCGGCAGGCGACAGTGTTCGCATCCTGGAGCTGGATGCAGCCAGCACACAGGGGTGCCAGTCCCCATCCGCGTCGGCGGTGGAAGACGGCTTGTATCCGGCTGCTGAACTGCTGTATGTCTATGTCAACACCGCCGGTATGGACAAGACCGGGATGAGCGCCTTCCTGAACTACGCCGTGAGCGATGCGGCGCTGGCGACAGTCGAGACGCTTGGGTTTACTCCGCTGACCGATGTGGCCGCACAGACCAACCGCGATAATCTTCAGGCGGCGGAATCCGGTGAGCTGCTGGCTCAGACCGATACCGGTTTTGTGATCCCCGCCGGTTTGACCGGTCAGGTAGATATTGGTGGCGCAGGGGAAGGCTACAGTTTCCTGAAATCCGCTTCCGATGGCTTCGCAGCGGTGGAAGCCGGGGTTACAGTCAATCTCACGCTCGAAGGGCTTCCTGCGGGGCTGCGCCGCCTGTGCAATGGCGAGGTCGATCTGGTCTACACGGACCGTGATCTGACCAGCGACGAAGCCGCCAACTGTGCCGCGAACAACATCACGCTGCAAACCGTGCCGGTCGGCACCCCGGCAGTGGTCGCAGTCAGCAATGCAGACAGCGCCTATCTATCCTGCCTGACAACGAGCGAACTCACCACGATCTGGGACGCATCCTCGACGAGCACCATCACCAACTGGAATCAGGTCAACGCTGATTTCCCGGACACACCGATGACACTGTTCGCGCCGAATCCGGGCAGCCTCACGACCGACCTGCTCTTATTAGCGGCTTCAGGCCAGAGTCTGGCAGGGCGTGTGGATGTGCAGTTAAGTGACGATCCCCTGTATCGGGCAGCAGCAACGGCCAATGTGGATGGGGCGCTGACCTATCTGACGTGGTCGGAATACCAGCGCGTGCTTGCCAACAATCAGGCCAATATCCAGTTAACCGCAGTCGACTCGGGCCAGGGCTGCGTCACACCTGATCTGGCGGCTGTTCGCAGCGGTGGTTATGCTTTAACCCGACCCGGCAAATTGATCGTAAACCAGAGCGGACTTACCCGCCCGGAAGTCCAGTCCCTGCTCTGGTACATCTTCAGCGAAGATCATTTCGGCAGCTTTGACAGCAGCGGCTACGTGGGCATTCGCCTGACCGATCTGTCGGATATTCGCAGCAGCCTGCTGGCTGCATTTGATGCCGCCAGGACTGCCGCAGCAGAGGCGACGCCGGAACCAGAATCAACTGCGGAAGCGACCGCGGAAGTGACTGAGGAGCCAACCGCTGAGGCGACTGCCGAGGCCGGCTAAACCTTTTCTGTTCACCAATACTCGACTCCCCGCCCGCCGGGGAGTTTTGTTTTCTGGCCTGCGGCTGATCCCGATCACGGTTATAA
>JAIOHO010000728.1 GCA_019912905.1 Anaerolineae bacterium | reverse complement strand
AGACTGCTGCGCATGGTTTCCGGCATTAACAGCAGTGGATTGATGATCCAGCGGTCGCGGTAGCGCACTTCCAGGTGCAGATGATTCTGCCCGCCGAATTCCAGTTCGCCCAGCACCGTGTCGGGTGCGATCGGATCGCCCACGCGGTACAGACGCGGGTTGGTGATGTGGCCGTAAATCACAGTGTAATCGCCCACCTTGACCCACAGGCCGTTGGGCCGCGTATACACCCGGTCGTGATATTTGAAGACACCTTCCACCCCGGCCACCACCGGCACGCCGCGATCGCGCGAATTGCCGAAATCCAGCCCACCGTGCAGGCCCTGGGCATAGGCATACCAGGTCAGCCCCTGCTGCCAGATGCGCCAGGCATAGACGTTGTTGCCGAAATACTGCCACCACAGAATTTTGTCGAACGCGACCGGAAGCTGCCTGAACAGCGCATCGCGCAGGGGCAGCAGATCGACGCTGGGCGGCTCGTTAGTGCGCGGGGCGGGAATATCGACCACGACACTGGGGTCCACCAGATACACTTCACTCTCGGCGAGATTGCGCTCGGCGCTCCAACCGTCGTTATGCCGCCACCAGACATAGCCGTCCGTCTCCTGCCGCGAGTTCCCATCGGCATCGAATACAGTACCCGGCTCCAGCCACCCCAGCATCTCGCCCTGGAGGTTGGGCAGGCGGCGAACGCGCACCTTGACACTCGCGACCTTAAACGGCTTCTTGGGCGGCGGGGGCTGGAATTCACCCGGCGTGGCCGATTGAGCAGGCACGGGCACCGGCATAGTCGGGCTGGAGGTGGTCGGCGCGGCAGGAGCCGGAGTGATCGGCGCAGGGGCTTGCGTGACGACCGGCGTCGGCGGCACTTCGATCAAAAAGACCGATACCCCATCGATACTGCGTTCCGCGCTCCAGCCGTCGGCGTGCTGCCACCACACATAGCCGTCTGCCTCGCGGCGCGAGTCGGCGCGGACCTCGACCAATTCGCCCGGCTGAAGCCAACGGATCATCGCCCCGCTCAGGTTCGGCTGCGACCGGACGCGCACCTGCGAACTGCCCGCGCGCAGCAGCTTCTGATTCGGCGCACTGGGCGTCGGTGCCGCGGTCGCTTCAAACAGGTAGATTTCGCTGCTGCTGGTGCTGCGCTCGGCGCTCCAGCCGTCGGCATGCTGCCACCACACGTACCCATCCGCCTCGCGGCGTGAAAGGACGGCGCACTCAATCTGCGTGCCAGGGTCCAGCCAGCGGACCATCTCGCCCTGCAAGCCGGGCTGACGGCGCACCCGTACCTGATTCGGCCCCACCTGGAATATCTTCATCGCAGCCATTGCCCTTTTCCCTCCCCAAAAGCCAGTCTGTGAAATAAGTGCGGGCTAATCCATATCGATCGCTTTGATCAACCGATCCAGCCGCTTCGCCTGCGCCGGTTTGAGCATGAGTCGGCGCGCCGGAGTGAGGCCGATCCGGTTCGGCTCTTCATCGCGCCTGCCCTGAGCAGATGCCAGTTGTTCGAGGGCGGACATCACCACGTTCCTTTCGCCACACCTCCCTAATCATAGCACTGACCGGCAGGAACCACCGCCAGGCATCATGACCCTGTGCAGCCCCGGTGATCTGCGCTAACATGTCGTCCATGAAGCACGACACGCCCCTGCCCGACTCGTGGTTCTCTCCGGCAGCCCTGCGCATGGCGCAAGATACTCCCTGGAAAGCTATGAACGAAATCGAGCGTCTGCTGCTGCTGCCGCTGGCACGGCTTCAGTTTGCGCTGGCCGGGGTGTCGTGGGGCGCGGACTGGCGGCTGTACGGCCTGCCTATCCTTCAGAAGCACCGCCGCAGCACCCTGACCCTCGGGCCGGGTTTATCGCTGCGTTCGACCGTGCGCAGCAACCCGCTGGGGCCGAATCATCCGGTCATCCTCAGCACGCGGCGGCCTGAGGCAGTGCTGCACATTGGCGCGCACTTTGGCATGACCGGCGGCAGCATCGTGGCAGAAGAACGAATCATCATCGGTGATCGGGTCACTATCGGCGCGAACTGCATCATCACCGATACCGACTTTCACCCGCTCGACCCGCAGCAGCGCCAGGCCGACCCCATGAACGGTGCCACGGCCCCGGTGCACATCGACCATGACGTGTTCATTGGGATGCACTGTCTGATCCTGAAGGGTGTCACCATCGGCGCAGGCAGTATAATCGGGGCAGGCAGCGTGGTCACTCATGCACTTCCACCGGGCGTCATCGCCGCAGGCAGCCCGGCACGTATTATCAGAGAATTGTAGGACCCATGACACAATCCCGTCCTCCTGAAGTACCCGTGTTCCTCTACTGGCTGGCCCGCGCAATCTTCCGTTTGATTGGCTGGCGCGCCGAAAGCCAGTTCCCCAACATCCCGAAGTTTGTCGTCGTGGCTGCGCCGCACACCAGTAACCTCGATGGAATCATGCTGGTGTTCGCCATGTGCATCTTCCGCACCCGCCTGTACTGGATGGCGAAGCACACCCTGTTCCGTCCGCCCTTTGGCGGGCTGGTGCGTGCCCTGGGTGGCGTGCCGATCAACCGGGAATCGCCGCGCGGAGCCGTCAAGGAGATTATCCGCACTTTCAGCGAGCGCGACCGCCAGATTCTGGTCGTCGCCCCGGAAGGCACGCGCGGTAAGTCGGAGCGCTGGAAGACCGGATTTTATTATATCGCGCAGGGAGCGGATGTCCCGCTCGTGCTGGCTTACATCGATTATGCACGCAAGGTCGTGGGCGTCGGACCGACGATCGAGCCGAGCGGTGATATGGCCGCCGACATGCAGATCATCCACGAATTTTACGTCGATAAAGTCGCCCGCTACCCGGACAAGCGGACGCTTCCGCTGGGAGATGGTGTGCCGCAGTCATGAGCGAACCGGACTACCGGCAGAAACTGGCTGCCGAGGCGGAGCTGTGGGGGCGTGACGCCGAAGCCCGGGCGCAGGAAGTGCCCCCGGACTGGCGCAATCATCGTCATCTGCGCCACAACATCCTCTTTCACACTGCCGACATTGACGCGTTTCTGGCCCATATCCAGCCTGGCATGACGACGCTCGAACTCGGCTGCGGCTCCGGCTGGCTGACGCTGGCGATGGCCCAGCGCGGCGCGGCGGCGACCGGCCTGGACATCAGCGACAAAGCGCTGCAAGTCGCCCGTGACTACTACACCTCCATTCGGGATACGGTCAGTGGCAGCGCAATCTATGAAAGCGCCGACCTGAACGCCATCGACCTGCCCGCCGATCATTACGACGTCATCGCCGTCAAAGGCACGCTGCACCACCTGATGCGCATGGATCATGTCATCGCCGAAATGCACAAGGCGCTCAAGCCGGGCGGCCTGCTGTGGGTGTCGGATTCACGTGGTGAGGAAGCCATGTCCACGGCGCTGGTCGCCAGCGGCCTGATGTTTGTGCTGCCAACGGTGGTCAGCTATCGGGACAAAATCAGCGGTCTGATGCGCTTTGGCACGCGCGCGCCGTCGCGCATCAAGGCCAGCATCGAGGCGGAGGGGTTATCGCCGTTCGAGGGTGCGGGCCGCGAGTTTGATTGGCTGGCATTGATCGGCGAACGCTTCGAGGTCGTCCAGCAGGCGCTGTCTCCAGCCGTTACGGGTTACATCACCCACCAGATCAAGCTGCCGGACCGGGCGGCGCTGCCCCTACTGCGGGCCTTGTGCGTCGTGGACCGGCTGCTGGTACGGCTGCATCTGCTGCACAGCACCAGCGTGATCCTCTACGCGCGCAAGCGTTAATCCAGCAGTTCGTCGATCTCGTGGAGCACGTCGGCACTGCGGGCCAGCGCGACGATGACATTCTGATAATGATGCAGGTCGTGCCAGCTCAGTGACTGCCCGACACGGTCGGCCAGCCAGGTTTGCAGCACCTGGACCCCGCTCAGGCGCATCGTCCATAAGGTGCGCTCGACACCGCTGAAATATTTCTCCTTGTGGATGTAGATGCGCCCGCCGGGTTCACCGGCCAGTTCGATGAAGCGCGGATAACCCGCTTCGACCTGATCCGGGCCGGGACCGCTGTAACCGGAGAGGAGCGGCCAGTTATCCGCCCGCCGCAGCAGGTGCAGTCGCGCCAGATCGCGCCCGGTATGCGACAGGCCGCGAAACTGTCTGGCTGAAGCGGGGAAGGGCACACGCGGTTCATCCTGATCGAGCAGCGCCGCATAACGCTCGCGATAGGCCGGGCTGCTGAGGACTGCATACAGGTAATAAAAGACGTCTTCCGGCCCGAAGGTCTCTTTCAGATCACCGCGTCCATCCGGCACAAATGTCAGACCCAGCGCTTCGGCCAGCCGCAGAATTAACTGCACGTTGAGGTTAGGTCGCCTGCCGCCTTCGCCCGGCGCAAAAGGCGAATCGCTGACCAGCTTGGCGGTCCCCGGATACACGTACAGCGGGTGCAGGCGCGTCGGACCCCCCAGCAGAGACTCGTGAATCAAGTGCTGGCTGCACAGGACGTAGCTGCCCTGGATACACAGAGCGAGGTTGTCGCCGCGCAGCATGTGGCGCAGCACATCGGTCGCGGGCCGGGATGCAGCGGCGCGCAGGTCGAACGGGCGCACCAGAAGAGGAATCGCCTCACCATCCGCCGTTCCAACCGGCGCATCGCTCAAGCCAGGCGCAGACAGCGGCATCACCTCGGTCAGCCGCCAACCCTGCTGGTAAAGGGCCAGTTGGTCGCCTGAAGTCGCCAGCGGTACGAACAGGTAATCCGGCGAACGGGGTTGAATCACCTGCCAGTCGATGCTGGTCAGCGTATGATCCGCCAGCCAGTTGACAGCCGCCTCCGGCGCGCCCTCCCAGGCCGCAAAATGCGCCCGCGCGCCTGTGTCGCCCTGTCCGTTGGGCCGCCGCACGAACACACACAGGCTTTCGTCGGCCAGCTTCAGCAGGTAAATATCGCTGTAATCGCGCAGCATGCGGGCACGCAGCGTGCGGAATTCCGGGTCATCGAGCCAACCGCCCGGCAGAACCAGCGCGGCGATGCCACCTGAATGGGTGACAATGGCCGGACTTACGGCTTCCATCTGCGCCCGCACATCGCCCTCCACCGGCGCGTTGAGGACGACCGTCACGGGCAGATGCGGCCTGCGTGTGCTGCCCGACTGGATTTCATCCCGCACCAGGGTGGCAAATGCGTCGTCCCGCCCACCCCACAGACCAGACGCCGCGCTCAGGTACAGGTTGAGGCGCTGGCTGCTGGCGAAACGATACCCTGTCGTAGTGAGCTTCATACTGATCTTGAGATGCGCCAGCGCGTACTGCGCCAGCGATGGCTCATACCCCGACAGGCGCGGCAGCAGGTCATCACTGACGTAGCTGTTCCACGCACCAAGCTGCTGCTGCTGCCAGATCGTATCGAACACCTGCTGGATGACGAAAAACAGCAGGGTGCCGCCGCCGACCGACGGGTTGATGATCTCCACATCTTCGTCCGCCAGCCCCAGCACCCGTTTGAAACGCCGGTGGAGCAGATGGTGGACGCCGCTCGCCAGATACATCGCCTTCGTCTCTGGCAGCGGGCGCATCGTCTGCCCGGCATAATGGCTGCGGAAGACCGCGTACAGGCGGGCCAGCGGGTCATCATGGCGGGAGCGCTGCCCAAACTCGCTGCGCAGCGCATCCATATCCGTATGGGCCAGCAGCGCCCTGAACCTGCTG
>JAIOHO010000727.1 GCA_019912905.1 Anaerolineae bacterium | reverse complement strand
TAGGGCAGCGCCAGCAGCAGCGCCCAGCCGACCACGATCGCTGCGGCGGGCAGCGGCTTGCTCTCTGCGCGGATCAGGGGCCACCAGGCGCGCCACAGCAGCCACGCACCAACGGCCAGCAGTGCCCATTCGAGCAGGCCCAGGCGGTGTGGGTCGAGGATCGACGGCAGCAGTCCGGCCAGGATCAGCGCCAGCCCGACGAGTCCACCGCGCAGATGCGGTCGCTGCGGAACCGGGCCGAGGTACAGATAGGCGAACAAAATCAGCAGCGCCAGCAGCGGCCAGCCGAACTCAACTCCACTGCGGGCCGCCTGGGTCAGCCAGAATCCGGTCGGAAGGTCGATCAGCGCATGGCCGAGCAGCCCGTTGCGCACGTACCAGACGGCCCCCAGCGGCAGGCAGGCCAGGCCCATGATCAGGGCCACCTCGAAGCGGGGCCGCCAGGCGCGCCAGTCGAAGCGCAGCCGCACCAGATCGACGGCCAGCAGCAGCAGCACACCCCAGATCAGCGCCCCGGCGGTGGGTTTGGTCCACATGGCCCCGCCCAGGCACAATCCGGCGGTCAGCGCATAGCGGCGGCGCTGTTCTGGTTTCATCCAGGCGCGCAGGAAAAAGGCGGCGCTCAGAGTGAATAGAAACGTCACCGGGATTTCGAGATCGCCAAAGCGCGCCCATTCGCCGACGTGCGGATAGAGTGCCCACAGCGCGGCGGCGAACAGGCCCACCCGCCGCGACAGGGTCTGTTTGCCGAGCGTATAGACGGCCAGGATGCTGCCGAGATGCGTGAACAGGATGACGGCCCGGGCAGCATGATCGCTGAGGCCGCCGACCGCGAGCTGGGCAAAGGTGTATTGCAGCGGCATGAACTGCGGGTAATAGTCAATGGCGTGCGGAATGGTGCCGAGCAGGGTGTACAGACGGCCTTCGTAGCCGAACACCCACAGGGCGTCGTAAGCGGTGAACGGCCAGAAAGCGATGCTGACCAACCGCAGAAGCAGCGCGGCTGCGATCAGCCCGATCAGCAGCTTTTCGTCAAAGGCCAGCCCCGGATTGTCCGGTTCGGTGTGGGCGAAGGGCAACCTGCTTTTGCGCCATGCCAGGGTCGCCCCCGCCAGTGCCAGGATGACCACGCCCGCCAGAATCCAATCCAGGCGCAGCAGCGGCGTGTCCGAAGCCGCACCGATGGTGCCGAGCACGAACATCCAGGCGGTCAGCAGCAGCGGCCCGAAGCCGAAGCCGAGCGCCAGCACCGTGCCCCGGTCGGCCCAATCCTGACGCGGCAGCGCCACCAATGCCCAGGGTAAACCCAAGCCGCCGTACACGCCCAGCAGGGCGGGCACAGCGGCCAGGGTTGCAGTCATCCAATCCGGCAAGCGTTCTCGTCCCTCTCACACTGGAAAAGGCGAATCTTACCGGATATTTCCAGAGCCGGGAATGCCCATCTCAGGCGTGGTTCCCGGCTGTTCCGGCTAGCGCAGGCCGCCCATCGCCTCGGCGCGTTCGGCGGCCATATCCGGGTCCACCAGCATGATGCACTGTTCAATCTGATCGGAATAAGCCTGATATTCCTCCGACGTGGCATCGATTCCCGGCTCCGGCAGCGCCGCGTAGCAGGCGGTAAACTGATCGGCCTTGGCCTGAGCATCGGCCAGCGCCTGCTCCAGGTCGGCATCTTGCAGGACGTAGGCGTCGAAGGCCCGAGTCAGAAACTGGTGGATGAAGTAGGTCCCGAAGGAGCCGCCAAACTGCGGTGGGATGCGCAGGGTTTGCGGGTCCGACGCCATGTCTGCGTAGGTCTGGTACAGCGCGACGGCTGACTCCCCCTGTGCGGCTGCCGTGGCTGGATCGTCGATGGCCGACAGGCGGGCGGGCATGGTGTTGTCGAACAGTTCGGGATGGTCGGCGACCGTGCTGATCCAGCGGTAGCAGGCCTCCGGGTGCTCGGTATCTATTTTGATGTAACCGCCGCCCACGCCGCCTAACGACAGGATGCGGTAGTCGCTGCTGCGCGGGTAGTTGACCAGCGCCGCTTCGGGGTCCGCTCCAAAGCTGTCATAACCTCCCAGCCCGACCGCCATCAGCGCGCCCTGCTTCTGCATGCCGCTGAACTGGAAGGTGCCTAACTTCTGATAGTCGATCAACCCGGCTCTGGCGAGGTCCAGCACCTGCCGGATGGCATCCACATTGGCCGGGTCGGTAAAATTCCAGGTGGGCGGGTCGCTGCGGTAGTCGATGGGCGTGCCGCCATAGGCCGCCATCATCAGCAGCCAGTCGGTATCTTCGGACGTGCGCGGCGCGAATGGGGTGACGTAATCGGTGTCGGTGTGCTGCGCCAGTTGATTGAGGGCATCGGCAAATTCGCTGATGGTCCAGTCCTGCCTGGGCAGGGGAATGCCTGCCTCTTCGAACAACTGCGGGTGATAACGCAGGGCGGAGACGCTCATCGTCAGCGGATAAGCAAAGGTCCTGCCCTCATAGCGGGCGGCCTCCAGCGCGCCGGGCACAAAATCGGCGGCGTCGAAATCCGGGTCCGCGTCCAGCAGCGGGTCCAGCACCCGGTACTCCTCGGCGGAATAGGCACCGACCTGGGAATAATTCAGATAAAAACACTCGTTGTTCTGCTGCCAGGACTCATAATCGCTGCCCTGGGTATCGACGTGGACCAGCCCAACTTCCGGGTCACTTTCGGCGAACGCCTGGGCGACCCGCTGCCAGTCCTGTGGGTTGGGCAGACTCCAGGTGCTGATCCCAAAATTGAGAACAATCTCGCCGGAGTCGAAGGTCGGCGTGGGAACGGCGGTTGCCACGGCCAGGACCTGACTTCCGAACTGCTGGACTGCTAATTCTCGATTGTTCAGCGCCTGTTCCTGAGCTTGCTGTAAGGCGGTTGCGGCATCCATCTCCCCGTCGATGACCTGCTGCATGGCCTGACTGACGTAATCGAAGTAGAACAGGTCGGAGGCCACGACCGCTTGTTCGACGGCGTCCCGCAGGCGCTGCTGCTGGTCAGCAGGCAGGGCGTCCAGGCTGGCTACGATGAAGTTGGACGGCATCTCGATTTCGGAAGCCCGGAGAGCCGGGAAGGTGCCGAAACTGCCGAAACTGTTGATGGGCTTTTCGGCCAGGTATTTGACCAGCTTGAAGGCGACTTCCGGGTAGAGCGTCGCGGCGCTGATACCGAAACCATCGACCTGTGCGCCGTAGACCCCGCCGGGCAGGTCGCCGATGACGTAGCCGCTGCCGCCACCGGGCATGTCGGGCGACAGCATCCAGGGGGCCATCATCAAAAGCGGTACATTTTCCGAGGAATAGCCGCCTTTGGGGTAGATCCGGTCGCGCGCGGTGAACCACGTTGCGGCGATCTCGGCCAACTGGGGATCGTCCAGCTGCGGCGCGCCGCTGTCGTCGAATAAACCATGACCGAGCATCCCGTATATCATCAGGTTGGGTTCACACCAGCAGCCGGTGCGGGTCACGTTGCCGTTGGCGTCCACCTCAGCCAGGGCACTGGCGGCGTCGACGTACTGATCCATCGTCCAGTTGGCTGCCGGGTAGGTCAGCCCAGCGTCATCGAACGCCTGCGGCTGGTAGACCAGGACGGTCGGGACCAGCATTATTGGCAGCGCCCAAACGCCCCGGTCCCAGCGGAAGGCGCGCCAGGCTGGAGGATAAAAATTGGCTTCGTCCAGGTCCGGGTCGGCAGCGACCAGTGGATTGAGGTCAAGCCACAGGCCCGCGGCGGTGCTTTCCGGCTGGAGGGACCATGAACTGACGTAGAGGACATCGGCGCTGGTGACATAGTCCTGCACCGCTTGCAGGTGCTCGTCCAACGTGGTGTAGGCCGGGGAAGGAGCATAGGCTCTGTTGTCGGTATCGGGCACGATGACGACGTCCACACCGGGATTCGCGGCGTAAAAGGCGGCGAAATAATCGGCATTGTAGGCGTCCTGAAACCACTGCGGCACGGACAGCGTCAACACGATTTTGTCCTGCGCCTCGGCGGTGATGCCGCTGCCCAGCAGCGCAATCATCACCCCTAGCCATCCCAGTCGTCGAATCATTACAATCCTCCTTATGATGGTCGGCGGGAATTATACACAGCCTGAGTTCGGGCGGGTGCAGGCGTTTGCAGGCCGTAGGGTAATCGTATGACGCCGGGCGGGGCGCTTGCCGGTCTTATGAGCGGGGAGTATCATACACAGTCAGTCGTGATTGCGACCTGAATGGATCGGGAAGGCCGACAGGAGGACGCGTTGAACAGCACTTCAGACCCTGCTGCCAACTGGATTGACTTCACCGACCTGTATCGCAAAGCCGACGCGATCTCACAGGCGTACCGGTCCAACAACCTGGTCATTTTCCTGGGGGCAGGGGCATCGAAGTCGTACCGGTCGAGCCTGCCCACTTGGGAGGGCCTCATCAACCAGCTCAAGGTCGAACTGGTGATCCCGCCAGAACATCAGGCCGAGATCAACCGACTGGTGACTGCCGGGAAATACCTCGTCGCTGCCGAGGCCATCCAGCGTTATGCGCACCTCAACAGCCAGGATCGTGATGACGCGCTGCACCAGACGGTCAGAAAGATCCTGACTCGCCCCACCACCGCCGCGCCCAATCCGCTGCTGCACCTGACCCTGCTGGATTTTGGCGTTCCCATCTTTACCACCAATTTCGATACGATCGTCGAAAGTCTGGTCATCGAACACCAGATCAAGTCCTACCCCACGTCGCCTTTCACCTATCTCGATGAGCGCGATGCGGCGGAGCTTCAAAGCCCGGCGCGCGGGGACAGCCCGTATATCTTCAAGCTGCACGGCTCGATTCACAAATCGCAGATGCTCATCCTGACCGAAAGCAGCTACTTTCAGTTTTATTTCGAGCGCGCCTGGCCGCGTTCGCTGCAACTGCTGCGCCATGTTCTGGCGACCAAGATGGTCCTGTTTATCGGCTTCTCGCTGTCCGACCCGGAAATCATGCTGATTCTGCGCGAGGCCACCCGCTATGCCAGCTCCTACCAGCACCTGGCGCTGATGCGCGCGGCGGAAATCATGCCGACTGAGCGGGAAATGCTGCGGGCGCAGTACAAGGTCGATACGATCCTGTTCGATGACTTTTCGGACCTGCCGCTGTACGTGATGGAAATGCGGACGTTTTACCGGCAGGACGAAATCCCGGCTCGTATCCGGCCCACCATCGACCAGTTGAAACCGGTGCTCAAGGCCCTACGGGATGAGTTCGCCCTGGGCGAAGATTGTATGATCGTCGTCTTCGGGTCGTATGCGCGCTATGGTTCGAACGTGCGGCCAGATGCCGACGTGGATGTCCTGTTTCTGACGGAAGCCGATGTCGAAGCCCTGCCCATCGCCAGCGAAACGGCGGATGCGGTGATCGGGCGGCGGGTGGACATCACCGTTCTCAACTACGAGTCGTTTCTCGACAGCCTGCGTGCGGGCGACCCCTTTGCCAGCAGCGTGCTGGTGACGGGCTATGCCCTCGAAGACCCACATGGGCGCTACGGCATCCTGTCGCGCGGCTTCCGCGGCGAATACAAGTCCGACGACGTCATCGCTAACATCCGCGACCGCTACCGGTCCCGCTGGCTGCGCCTGTGCCTGAACACGGAGTATGACACCCTGTTCCAGCGGCGGGCCTTTTACCAGTGGATGCTGACGGCCATGCAGTATTTCATCGTGACTGGCGGCTACGTCATCGACAATGTATTGTCGGCCAGCTTGCTGGGCAAACCGACCTTCCTGTTTCAGCGCTTCAGCGCCATGTTTGGCGGGATCGCCGCCGAAACGCTGAGACTGCTGTACGATCTGAAGTTAAGCACGCTGGAAGTGGATGTCGAGCAGTTGGACATTCCCACGATGATCGACCAGTTCAGCCAGCAGATGCAAACGGTCAGCCGGGAGGATCTGCTGCCGCCGCTGCTGCCCGGCGAGACGCTGCTGAACTCGGCCAGTACCGACGACGTCTATGAGGTATTTTACGATCTGGCGGACGTCATCGACCGCATCCACCAGCGGCAGGTCATCGAAGAAAGCACCGGGAGCGACCAGGGTGCCCCCTCCCAGATTCCGCCCGAATACGAATTTGAGTTTATCCAGATCATTGCCGGGGCCGGGTTCCCGGTCAGCGATTACGATTACCTGTATTTCATCCGGCTGTACGACGTCTTCGACACCTATCTTCCGCAGACAGTCGAGCAGGAAAAGTGGCTGGTGGCCGAGGCGTTAAACCACTGGCGCACAGCCCCGTCGGTCGATTTTCTGGCGAACTTCGCGGTTTCCGACAATTTCTATGACCTGGGGGAACCGCCCGACGAAGATGATGATGACGTGCCGGACGAAGGGGATCTGCTGGATGACGATTTTGATGAAGACTTTGATGAAGACGACGAGTCACCGGCAGACGAGGAGTCCTGATCCCACCCACCGCAGGGACGTAATCTGCGGTTGTGCCTCCGCTGTGGACTGGCCTAGAGGCTATCCGTAGACTCTGGCTTTCGGGGAAAGTGCTGAGGTGTGAGTGTTGAGCAGTGAGTCAAAACGACTCTTTCTGCCCGGTGTTTCTCCTCAGCACTCCGTACTCCGTGCTCAGCCCTTGGATCTTCCGAAATGGCTTATGGCGAGATATTCACGCTTCCGGCGGTTGAACCACGACCAGTCGCGTGTTCTTATCGACGGTCTGGCCGACCTCGCAGGACACACTTTCGACGATCCCACTGACGGGCGTTTTGAGTTCATTCTGCATCTTCATCGACTCGAGGATGACGACCGTCTGCCCGGCTTCCACGCTCTGTCCCGCTTCGACCAGCACGCCCACGATCAACCCGGGCATGGGCGAGTTGACTTCGCCGGAACCACTGACCAGGCCGCCGCGCCGCTGAGCCATCAGCAGTGCCCGTTCATCCATGACCTGGGTTTCGTACAGGTGACCGTTCATCAGCACGTCATAGCGCCCGCTTTCGCCCTCGACCACCACCTGAAAGGAGTGGTTATCGGTGATGAGCGAATACAGCGACGGCCCCAGGTTCAGGAAATCGACGTGGCGCGGCTCGCCGTTGACGGTGACTTCGCCTTCCTTACCGATCTCGATCTCATACTGCCGGTCGTGTATCATGGTGACGTATTTCATCGCTGCAATCTCTCCCAGCGGCTTACCCATTTCCAGTTGCTGGTATCGCGCTTGGGCGGGGCGATCACCTGCGCGGCCAACTGGCGCACGTGATGGGCGAACAAGGTGGCCGCAATCGCCGCCGTTTCGACTTCCAGCTCGGTCGGGTCTTCCTCATAAGTCTTCATGTCGAAGCGTTCTTCGATGAAATTGGTGTCGATCTGCCCGGCGATGAAGCTGAAGCTGTTGAGCAGGTTGATATGGAAGGGGATGTTATGCTTCAGACCCATGATCGTATATTCTTCCAGCGCCCGGCGCATGCGCAGCATGGCCTCGGCTCGATCTTCGCCCCAGCAGATCAGCTTGGAGATCATGCTGTCGTAGTAGGGGGTGATTTCGTAACCGGGGTACACCCCGCCATCGACGCGCACGCCTGGCCCGGTG
>JAIOHO010000726.1 GCA_019912905.1 Anaerolineae bacterium | reverse complement strand
TGATTATATAGAGTTTTTATGGATCTGTCAGTGAATCAGTGACTCTTGCAAATCCCCACACGTTCGCACAGAATAATCTGACGAGGCGCTGTCTGCCTGAGCGGGATCATATTGACCACATGGAATGAACGAAAAGGCCATGACATGACCGATTCGCGTCTGCTGAAGCGCGCTGCTGCGTATCTCGACCATTTTGGCATTCTGCTTGGTGCGCTGCTGGTCATGCTTTATCTCCATCATTCCCTGCCAGTTGGGGAGCCGCTTTCGTCGCAGACCTCCGCGGGTGCGCTGCTGCTGGTGGCGCTGAGCGCGCTGCTTACTGCGACCATTCCCCATTGGATGTATCGTTTTCTGCGCCTCGGCGGAGGCCACCTCAGCCTGCCGCTCCTGATCCCGATGGCTCTGGCCGCGCTGCTCGGCCCTATCTTGGGGACCTTCCTGCTGCCCGAGATTACGCTGCGGGACTGGGTGCACTTCGCTGTCGGTGTGTTCATAATCACCCTCTGGTTCCTGATCTGGACTCCGTCTTGCTCGCAGACCGGTTCGCTGCTCGGACCGGTGTATGAGGATCTGCGCCGCCTATGGGACCGCCGCGATCTTGTCCGAATCTGGCTGCGCCTTCAGGTCCTTTCGCGCTACAGCCAGACTGTGTTGGGCATCCTGTGGATTATCGTGCTGCCACTGTCGACGACTGCTGTACTGGCCTTCGTGTTTGGTGTGATTCTCGGTGCCCAGACGGAGGTGCCTTACGTCCCCTTTCTCCTGGCGGCGATCATTCCCTATGGCCTGTTCAATCGGGGTGTCACTGCCAGCACGACGGTATTTGCCAATCATCGCAGCCTCATCAACCGGATTTACTTTCCGCGCGAGATCGTGCTGCTGGTGGCCTTTGGCGAAGCACTGGTCGATCTGGCATTCGGTTTTGTAGCCATGCTGGTGGTGAATGCGCTGTTCAACGTCTGGCCTGGCATGACATTTGTCTTTTTGCTTCTGCCTTTACTAATCCTTTCCGCCATCACACTGGGCGTGATGTTCTACGTGGGCTACTTCAGCGTCCTGATCCGCGATGTCCCCCAGCTGACCGGCGTGCTGCTTCAGCTGAACTTCTATCTGCTGCCGATTATCTACCCAATCGAGCGTGTGCCGAGTGACTTGCGGCTCGTGGTGGTGCTCAATCCGCTGTCTGCGCTGCTGGAACAATGTCGCAGCATCCTGGTATTGAACCAACCGCCGGATCTGGTCGCCCTGTATTATCCCCTCGTCTTCGCGATTGTCCTGCTGTGTTCCGGGTATATTTTCCTGAAGCAGCAGGAACATGTGCTGGCGGATGTGGTGTGATGGATCAAGCCCTGTCTCAGACGAACACCCATTCCACGAGTCCGGTCATCGTCGTCGAACGAGCCTCCAAGTTGTATACGCGTACCCGCCAGCCCATCAGCCTGCGCCACGAAGCCCGCGTCCTGGCAGGGCGGTTGTTTCGCTCCACGGCGGAGCTGCCCAACAACAGCTTTCCGGCGCTGACCGAGGTCAGTTTTGAAGTCCAGCGCGGCGAGGCCGTGGCGATCGTGGGCCGAAATGGAGCGGGCAAAACCACACTGCTTAAGCTGCTGTCCGGCATCACGCGGCCTACATCAGGTACGATTCGTATTCAAGGACGCTATGCCGCGCTGATCGGACTCGGTGCAGGCTTTATCGACGAGCTTACCGGACGCCAGAATATTTACCTGAACGCGGCCATTCAGGGTGCCCGGCGTGCGCAGATTCAGGCTGCGCTGGACGACATCGTACACTTCGCCGAACTGGAAACCTTTATCGACCTGCCGATGAAACAATATTCGAGCGGCATGTACGCGCGCCTGGGGTTCAGCATCGCCATCCATCTGGTGCCGGAAATTATTTTTCTGGATGAAGTGCTGGCGGTAGGCGATGCCGCTTTTCAGGAGAAATGTTATGACCGCATCCTGCGGTTGAAAGCGGACCGCCGGACGATCGTGTTTGTCTCGCACGACAGCCAGGCCGTGCGCCGTCTGTGTGACCGCTGCCTGTGGCTGGAGGGTGGTCGTCTGCATCTCGATGGCCCCACCGAAGAGGTGCTGGCCGCCTACCAGCATGGTGGCTGAAGCCGATGACACGTCGGGCGCAGCCTGCCCTCGATACCCACCCGGCCTGTCAAAGACTCGGTGCTGGTGGATATGCTCGAAATGGTTGAAACCCATGATTGCACACACTATGAACAAGCCTTTTTTGGGGTCAAGTGTAGGGTGGGTGGTAGAATATCCACCATCACTTCGCCCATCTTGAGGAAGCCCGGTTGACATGGCAACTCATCATTTCCAACCCACGCACTATCACAACACGATCGGCTCACACCCCCCTGTGCTGCACATCAAAGACGGCGACACGGTCGTCACGACCGCCATCGACGCGCGCGGCCAGGATATGCACGGCCAGGTCATCGGCCCACGCCCCAACCCGATGACAGGCCCATTTTATGTCGAGGGGGCCGAGCCAGATGATACGCTGGTCGTGTCCCTCGACCGCATCTACCCGAACCGCGACCAGGGCTGGAGCAGCGGCATCCTGGCAGGGGTGGTGGTCGAGCCAGAATATGTCCCGCTGCTGCCCCCGGTCGAACAGCGCATCGTCACCTGGCGCATCGATCGCGCGGCGGGCACGGCGACACTGGACAAAGCAGATACGAAACTCGGCGATAATTTCAGCCTTCCTCTAAAACCGATGCTGGGCTGCTTCGGCGTTGCACCCGCCGACGGCCAGGCCATCTCGACTGCGACTTCCGGCGAGCACGGCGGCAACATGGACTATCGCGGCTTCGTCGAGGGTGTGACCGCCTACTTTCCAGTGTTTGTGCCGGGAGCGCTGTTCCACCTGGGCGACGGTCACGCCATACAGGGCGACGGTGAAATCTCCGGGACGGGCATCGAAATTTCGATGGATGTGCAGTATACGGTGCGCGTGATCAAGGGCAAAAAGATCGGCTGGCCGCGCGGCGAAAACGCCGACTACATTTTTACGGCAGGCAACGCGCGTCCGCTCGATCAGGCGACGCAGCACGCCACAACCGAGATGGCGCGCTGGCTGGAAGAAGACTACGGCCTCGACCGCATTGCCATCGGCATTCTGATGGGAAAGTGTATCGAGTATGACCTGGGGAATATGTATGACCCGGCCTATACCATGATCTGCAAGCTGTCCAAGCGCATTCTGGAGAATATAGCCAGGGGGTAAGATCCTTAACGAACGGGAAAGCCTTCGTGACTGCTTGCGTGTTGGAGGAAATGGGGTTCCTCTGTGTCGATTTCGCAACTTTGCGACTGCGGAATACATCCCGCCAGCCGAGATGAACGGGTGCCTGCCAGATTCCGAACGGTCACCGCAGCCCTTACCCTAACTGAAGCTTTCGGGGAATAGCCGCGCTATGCTCTGGTCCCAGCATCGGCGAGCGGTGTAAGTGAGCGGGAGGCTTAATCCATGGCGAAAATCCTTGATTTTGCAGCAGTCGATGAAAGAATGGCCTGGTTGCAGTCCGCATCCCTGACGTCAGTGGTTGACGACTCGCTGGAGGCGCTGAGGGCGGGTGTCGATGAGGACATATTGTGGGCCAGTGGTATGCTGACGGCAACCCATTTTGTCAACAATCAGGCGCATATCCTATTGGGTTTCGTGTCCCATGCGGCCATCGGCTGTGAGGATGCCCGACGGCTGGCCCAGCACCAGATTCCACGTATCCGCCACCTGCTGCTGCTGCAAGCACTGCATCAGGTCGTGTTCGATATGCATGAACCGTGTATGAGTCCCGACCATCTGCTGCCGTGTGGCCCCCTTTATGAGGACACCATCGAACAGAATATCCGCATGCTGCGGGCGGACATACGTAGGGGTGAATACTCGCGCAGCGATTACCGCTTTAACGCACTGGAACGGGAATTGCCCCGTGACGATTTGATAGGCCTGCTGCTGGACATCGGGCTTGAGGGCATGACTACCGATGACCACACCTTGATTACACCCGCACTTTCGCTGGGCATGCTTGAGCTGGTGGGTTGGGAGCGTGGCTTTGATATGCTCAGGTGCGCGCTGCGGTACAGTGCCAGTTTCCCACGCAACTTCGCGCCCTATGACCGGGCAGATGAACTGGCGGCCAGATACGATATTGCGTCTGGCGTGTCTGCAAGCGGTTTGCAACCAGACCGTATCCAGGTGCTGCGACAGACGTTCCATGATACCCCACCGGAAGACCGACCCGCAGCGGCAGCACGAGCGCTGGCTGAAGAAGGCTTTTCACCAGAAACGATACTGGCAGCCGTTTCACTGACTGGGTGCGATTATTATCTGATGGTCGAGCCAGTACCCCATGACGATTTCGATGCCGTCAGCCGGGAGGTTGCGCCGATTCACATGGGGACCAGCACCAACGCCCTGCGCAGTATGGTGCCCTATATGTCGCCCCGCACGCAGGTTCTGGCCGCAATCCAGGGTGGCAGCCTGCTTCAGCGTGGGCCAAGTGTGCTGAATGCGGACTTTGAATTTGTGCCGTTTAAGCCCGCGCGCGCCTTTCCCTATAGCGAAGACGTTCGGTCGTTGAACCGACAATCGCCCGAGCAGTTCATCAGAACCCTGAAAACCGCCCTGTACGCCCATGATTATCAGCTCTCCACAGCGGTTGTCCAGGCTTATGCAGATGCAGGTACCGATCCAGCATGGTTGATCGCCGCCCTCACTGAAGTGGCGTGTACTGATGACGGCACGTTGATGCACAACATCAAACATCTGAATTCAATGGTTGAAGAGTTTCAGAGCTGTCAGCACCCGGACCGCTGGAACTATCTGATTGTCGCGTCCCGTTTTATCGCCTGGTATGCCGGGAAACGTCAGAGCGTTTATGCCCATGCCGTGACTATACTTCAGGAGCAAACTGAAGATGACTCGAGATAAAGCTCAGGCATTGGCATTTCGACGGACCCAGGCATGGCAGCAACCACCCTGCCCTAAGTACGAATGATCTATCGTAAGCCCTCAGGAGCCAATTCCCCAATTGAACTCTCAAGTTCGTCCGGCATGTCCGTCCGGGCGCTTTTTGCAGTGGGCGGCAGCGGTGTGTCGAAATGGTAGTCTGGGTCGATCTTCTGTCGCCGCCAGGTCTCGCGCATCTCCCGCCAGGCGCTTACCAGCGTCCGCGGCTCTGGCATGTCCGCTGCCAGCTCCTGGTGCAGCTTCTTGAGATTATAACAGGGGACGCCCGCGTACATATGGTGTTCGGTATGCCAGTTCATACGCCAGTAGAGGAACTCCAGAGGCAGAGGGAGAGTCATCGAACGAACGCTTTTGCGAAAATCAGGCACATTCTCCCGCAGGCCACAGTGCTGGGGCAGGCCGACAAAATACACCCCCCAGTTTCCGATAAAAGCGAAGAAGGAGACAATCAGCGGGATGACCCACAGACCCGTGACGATGGAAATGATCCAAACCGATCCATGAAACAGGAGCAGGATGCGTGACCACAGGATCGATTTCCGATGTTCTTCTGGCTGGTCGCTATGCAGGGCGCGTAACCACTCGTTGATGGGCACTTCCGGCGAGCCGACGATGCCAAAAGCTCCAAGGAACGTGACGATAACCGTCGAGATCAGGCCGCCCTTGCCGAAGATGCGTCCGCGCTGCGTAAGCAGATTGACCGTAAACATCTGGAGTAGAAAGGTCGAACCCACCGTCGGCTCAAGCGGCAGCAGATTTTCACGATCCCCTTCGGAATGCAGTGTATAGCGATGGTGATAGGTATGGCTGCTGGCATAATCGAAGGGGTCCCACCAGCTCAAGAGGCTGAACAGGTACAGAAAGATTTTGTTCAGCCGCCTGGTGCGGAACACTGTACCGTGACCGAGTTCGTGCGGGGCTATACCTGCAAAGAAGCTTCCCACGGTGCCATGGAAGAAAAGGGCCAGTGCAAATGCCAGCCAGATCTGCTGCGCCCAAAATAGATATACCAGACTGCCGGTCACCACGAACAGAGCGAGATGTCCCCCGGCCTGAATCCATCCCTGTAAATCGCTGCGTTTCGAAAGCTCACGAAGCTTCGCGTGTTCGATGGGGCATCGATACCAGTCAACCCGGAGCGTTTTTCGGACTTCAGCAAGCGGTTGATAGCTCATTCTGTTTCCCCCTTACTTATTGATCGTGGTATTCGACTGCTTCAGCATCCAGGCACTCTGGCACTTTCGCTATGGCATGTCCGGCAGGTGCCCCTCTCGTCGTTCGTCCTGGACTGTTCCAGGCTGCCCGCTGGCGCTCCTGGCATGGGCCTCGCGGGTACAGAATACTTCAGCGCCTTCCAGATCGCAAATGGCTGGCATTTTGGAATCAAAGCGCTGTGCTGAACAGGTTGCTGCACCACCCATCAGGGGACTATGTCGAGGCAGGCTAAACCATACGGGCGCAGCAGCACGACTGGGGGATCGGTTACTACCAGCCAATTCTGGCGCTCATCCTGGAGAAAACGCTCCGGTGCCTGCATTGCGGCCTCCACATTGGTTTCATCCAGACTCCGGACTCGGATCTGGCCGGTCGGATAATCAACGGTGACTGATTGGGATTCATGACTCAGGTTCGCCAGGAGGATTCTTGTCAGATTACCCTTGCGCAGCGCCAACGTCTCGACTCGCAGCGGATCGCCAGAGCGTGAGGGTATCACATCACCGTCAGCCATTTCGCCGACAAGCGCCAGGAAAAGGTAGATCGGGAACACATCCTCGGGCAGCGCTCCGAACGGCTCTGGCAACCGCGCCCCCACCTCGGCTGCCATCACGCCCAGCCAGCCCGTCGTCTCGAAATAGGTGAGAGATTCGATTTGGCCTGCCTCAGCAAAGTACTTGAGGCTGCCCAACGTCCAGCCTGCACCAAGCAGCGACATCTGACGCGGATCGACGTGGGAAGGAATATGGTGCACTGATTCTGGCACAATCGCAGGGGGCTGCGGGCGTGGTTTCAGCGTGATCGGGCTGACGGCCAGCGGTGTGTGACCCACAAACTGACGGGCACTCTCCACAAGCCATGTCGCCGATGGGCAGGTTTCGGCCAGCGAGAGATTGTCCGACGCATGAACCTGGGGATTGGCGGAGAAAGCCACGTAATCGAAGGACCGCACTTCAGGACGATCGTGATTGAGATCGGTGAAGCTGCCGCTCGTTCCGCCACCGAATTGGGCGGTGGAATCGTAGTCAGACAAATACTGGCGCGCCAGGCTCATCAGATGAGGCGAGGTCGTCACTCCGCTGGCATCGAGAATCAGCCACCAACGAACCGGCGGACGCTGCGTCTCCACAATTTGCCGCAGCGCACGCAGTTCTGCCTCAGCCTCATCACTGAGGATAACGACCACTTCCAACAGCACGCCGATAGATTGTGCCTCTACTACAGCTCGTTGAAGGGCAGCCGGGTATGCCTCATCGGAAAGGCGTAACTCGACGCGGAGATGCGACAGATAAAGGGCTTGCAGCCGCTCGATTTCCACGGCGCTAAGTGGCTGTGCATGGCTGCCGACCATCAGACCGATGGGCGGTATGGGCACAGGATGGGTCGCATCGAGCGAAACGTGGATGGCAGAAGATTGGCTTACGTCATCCATGTCGGGGGCACGGCCATTCAGGGACACCGTGACCGATTGGCTGATTTCTGTGCCTTGCGCTACTTCGACGGGATAAGGCAGCCGCAAGGGTGTCGAGTAAGTCTTATAGGATGCATCCGTCCAGTTGCGCTGATCCTCTAGCTCGAAGATGTCGCCTTCCATACGCACTTCGGCCCACAACTCATCGCTGACAGACCAGGATAAGGCGCGCATCTCGACAAAAGGATGATGCGGCGTTGGGCGGCCACCCACCAGGAACTGCGGCGCGATAGACACGGGAAAGGCGGCTGCCTCGTCGGTACCATCCACGTGTTCGATTCGGCAGGGCGCGCCCCTGCACTCTTCGATGGGATGCAGAATGCACAGGCCGAGGCGGTTTCGCCAGAAGGTGGAGCTTGCCACACCCGCCATCGAAAAGGTGATCGTCCCATCCCGGTCGCCCGTCAGCGTTCCCCGCCAGGCGAAATCGATGCCCGCCTGTTTGTTTTCGGCGTCGTAAGAAATGCGGAAAGCATCTTCCTCAATCGCCATGTCCAGGTTGGACAGCACGGCTGGTATCGTGCCCCAGTGGTGATCGCGGACACCGACGTAGATGCGCCGGATAATCTCCCTTCCGCCCAGGTGAACATAGCGCAGGTCACCATTCAGGTAGACCATCGACAGTGGCCCGGCTCGGACTGCCAGCGGCTCAGGCAGAATATCGGTCGTGCCGTAATAAAGGACATTGCGGGGCAGCATACTCAATCACTCCTATACGGACAGTCAAAGCTGAGGCGGCATCGATCATACACCGGTTCCG
>JAIOHO010000725.1 GCA_019912905.1 Anaerolineae bacterium | reverse complement strand
GCGTCAGTGCATTGGGCGCGCTCAAAGGGTTGGAAGCCCAGCGGCCTGCCGTGCTCTGGTATGACGCGCACGGCGATTTTAATACCTGGGAGACGACACCGAGCGGCTTTATCGGTGGAATGCCGCTGGCGATGCTGGTGGGCCGGGGCGACTTACAGTACCTGCGTGGCATTGACCTGACGCCGCTGGCGGAGGACGATATTGTCATTACCGATGCGCGCGATCTCGATCCGCAGGAAGCTGTGGCGCTCGGTGAGAGCAGGGTGACGCATCTGCCAAAGGTCGAGGACCTGTTGGCCGCGCCGCTGCCGGACAAGCCGCTCTATATTCACATGGATGTCGATGTGATCGACCCGTCAAAGATGCCTGGACTGGGTTATCCCGCACCGGGCGGCCCCTCAGTCGAGCAGGTGCTGGCGACGCTGCGGCGGGTGATTAAGGAACGCCCGCTGGCTGGGATGCTGTTCAGCCTGTGGGATCAGAGCAAGGTCACGGATGAACGAGCACTCCAGGCGGTGCTGCGAATGGTACGAACGGTGGCAGGCACATGAACCACGAGCCACACATTGACGTCCTGCTGGAGGCGCTGCGGCAGGGGGATTGGGGCACGCTGATCGACTCCTCGGCCTACCTGGAAACAGTCGATCTGCTGTGCGGGGTGGTGCTGGACAGCCGCGACGAGATTGTCCGCCAATCCGCGACCGGGGCTTTGGGCGCGCTGGCGGAGTTGGGGGCACCCGGCGCGGTCGATGCGCTGCTGGCGGTGCTGCGCCAGCTCGAAAAATCTTATGCGCGTGATATTGCCGCGTTCTATCTGGTGGGCTGCGGGGACGTGCGGGCCGAAGCGGTGCTGCTTCGAATTCTGGGCGACCCGCATCATAATGGGCACATGGCTGTAGTGCGCGCGCTGGCGGAGGTCGGCGACCCGCGCGCGGTGGACCCGCTGATCGCCGTGCTGAATAATTCGCGCATGCCCACCCGCTACGAGCTGGTGCGCGTGCTGGGCGATTACGACGATGTGCGCGTGGTTTTCCCACTGCTGCGCCTGCTGCATCACGACGATGAGCGCGTCTGCGCGGCGGCGCATCATGCCCTGTTCACCTTCGCAGACAAGTATGCATTTGGCATGCTGATCGAGTATCTGACGCACCCGGATTACACCGCCCGGCGGCAGGCCGCCATCGCCCTGGGGGAGATTGGCAGCAAGCGCGCCATTCGACCGCTGATCCGGCTGGCCGATGGCGAAGGGGACGAACGAGTCCAGCAGGCCATCGGCGACGCCCTGCAAAAACTGGGTTACGCCTACAGCGCCCGCAGCGGCTAGGGGGTGTCCGCCAGTTCCAGAATGCGCATGTGGACCTGCGCCAGCGCACTGCTGTACGCCTGTTCCACGAAATCGACGTGCTGGAGGCGGATCAACTGGAAGGGTTTTTTGCAGCGTTCGTGCAAAATGGGAATGATCGGCTTCTTGACTTCTTTGTAGTACATCCACTCATCACGGACATTATCGGAGTTGGTAGACGCGTCGGACAGCACCAGCAGCATGGCATCGCTGGTTTCGAGGGCGTCTTCGACCGCGCGGTCCCATTCCTGGCCGATGGGGATGTCTTCCTGATCGAGCCACAGCGACACATTGCTGGCGGTCAGGCTCTGGTGGAGGTCGGCGACAAGCTTGCGCACGAAGTCCTGATTGTGGCGCGAGTAACTGGTGAAGATGCGAAACGGCGGAACCTGCACGCTGGGGACTTCCTGGGTCTGGCGGCGGTTGGCATCCAACTGGGCCATCGTGCGCTGCGACAGCAGGCTCGCCAGCCGTTCGCTGATGCGCGTGGCGCGCTTGAATGCGCGGCGGTCGAGTTCGAGCATGAGGCTGGGGCAGGTCGTAATCACGTCTGCGCTGCGCGGCATGTCGAGAATCAGCGCCATCTCACCGAAGAAATCCCCGGCCTCTTTGCGCGCCACCATCTTGCGCTCGGTATCGCCATTCAGGTAGACTTCGGCCTCCCCCCTGGCGATGATGTAAAACGTGTCTTCGTTCGCGCCCTGGGTACACAGACGAGTCTCTGCCGGGTAGCTTTCGACTTTCAACTGGCCGATGACGGCGGACAGCGCTTGCAGCAGGTCCTCCAGATGATCCTTGATCGCTTCGTCATTTTCAATATTGATGTCGCTGAGCGCCGAACTGATGAGTTCGGCCATGATTCCCTTCATCCGACGCCCCTTAACCTCTTCGTGGACCTTTAGACTATACTGAATCCCCGGCTCGCGCGCTAGCCATCGGGTCGATTTGACCGATAATGAGGGAGAGGCTGTCAATCAGGGAGAGGCGCGGCACATGGACTGGCTGAGACGTTTGTTTGATCCGGGGGACACGCCGCATCCACTGGCTGGGGGGCCGGTGCCCTCGCAGTTTGGGCCGGAGGCGGACCCGGCTGCGCTGCCGGAGCCGGTCACCCGCCGGGTGCTGGCGATCACCCATAATCCGACCTTGCCGCCAGTCGGTGGGCGCACGGTGCGCGAGCATTTCCGCTGGAACGATCCACGCGAGCTGGCGGCGCAGTATGCCCAGGACGTGCGCGAGGCCAGTTATGGCTATGCCGACTATAGCATCATCGAGCATCTCGAAGTCGATGCTTTCCCGGTCAAGGCCGATGGCTTCCGCTACGATGCCGCCAGTTACCTGGAAGCCTGGCGCAGGCGGCAGTTTCACCAGCCCGATGGAGTCGATTACCTGGCGCTGGTCCGCGAATTCCGCATGATCGAGCGGGTCAACGACGGCGACATCGACGAGGTATGGCTGTTCGGGCATCCCTACGGCGGCTACTACGAATCCATCATGGCCGGTCCGGGGGCCTTCTGGTGCAATGCCCCCGCGCTCCAGGGGACCGGTCACGCCGCCCGGCGCTTCGTCATCATGGGCTTCAATTTCGAGCGCGGCGTCGGCGAGATGCTGGAAGACCTGGGCCATCGCGCCGAGTCGATCATGCAGCGGGTGTGGGCCGATGTGCCCGCGAATGCCAACCTGTGGCAGCGCTTCCTGCGCTATGACCAGACGCATCCGGGGCAGGCGGAATGTGGCAACGTGCATTTCGCGCCCAACAGCGTGCGCGATTATGACTGGGGCAACCCGCGGATGGTCGCCAGCAACTGCGACGACTGGTACGATTTCCCCAACCTGACCGGCGCGCGCTGGCGGCAGGTCAACTGTGCCGAGTGGGGGAACGGCGACATCCGCCTGCATCACCTGTGGTGGCTGCGCCATCTGCCGCATGTGGCCGGGCAGATGGATGGGATTAAGTTCAACTGGTGGAAGTACATCCTCGACCCGAATCGAGTGTAGGGTGCAGGGTTGTTCCTAATTCGCTCGAACCGGCGATGGTTCGCGCAGAGCCTGATAGACCACTGCGCCCAGGCTGGCCCCGATGAAAGGGGCGATCCAGTAAATCCACTGATCGGTCCACACCCCGGCGATCAGTGCTGGACCCAGCGACCGGGCCGGGTTCATCGATGCGCCGCTGATCGGGCCGCCCCACAGCGCATCCAGTGCGACGGTGGCCCCAATTGCCAGAGCCGCAATCTCGCCGACGGCGCGCGTATCCGTCGCTACGGCGATGATGACAAACATCAGCACCGCCGACA
>JAIOHO010000724.1 GCA_019912905.1 Anaerolineae bacterium | reverse complement strand
GCCTTCGTCCGCTTCGAGCAGTCGGATACGCACGGGATCAGCCGGTCTAAGACCGTGCCGACCCATCACTTCCAGCGCTTCGCTTCCACCGGCCTCAATTTTCTGCTGGGACACCTCGGCTTCGACGCGCAGGGGGGGGTCGCACCCGGCACTGGCTACCTGGAAGACCTGGGGTTTCCCGACTCGCGCATCTTCCCTGACCTCGACACCCTGACGATAGTGCCCTGGGCCGCCAGTACCGCCAGCATCCTGTGCGAACCGCGTTTTCAGGATGGCACCCCGGCAATGGCCGCGCCGCGCGCGATCGCCCGCAGTCTGCTTGGCAAACTCAAGGCGCTGGGCTTTGGCCTGTATTCCGGTTTCGAATACGAGTTTTATCTCGTCAACCGGGAAACTCGTCAGCCGCCCTTCCCCGGCATTCAGATTTTCGCCACGCTGCGCAACAATTTCGACCCAGCCCTGGTCGATCAGATTCTGCGTGACATGCCCGGCGTCGGGGTGGACATCATCACTTCGAACGCCGAATACGGCCCCGGCCAGATGGAAATCAACTTCGCCCCGGCCCACGACATCAGCGCCGCCGACCACGCCTTCCGTTTCAAAAACGGCGTGAAGGAGATCGCGCAAAAAAACGGCTACATGGCCTCGTTTATGACCAAGCCGTATGCCGATCAATCGGCCAGCGGCTGCCATTACCATCACAGTCTGGTCGATCTGAAAACCGGCAGGAATGCTTTTTCCAACGAGGATGACCCCTTTAGCCTCAACGATGTCTGCCGCTGGTGGCTGGGCGGGCAGATCGCGCACGCAGCGGCCATCAGCGCGCTGGCATCCCCCACCATCAACTGCTACAAGCGCTATAAGCTGTGGTCCTTCGCGCCCACCAACGCCACCTGGGGCAGCGAAAACCGCACGGTCGGCGTGCGCGTCAAAGGCTTGAAGGGCGAAGGGGCGCATCTCGAAAACCGGATTCCGGGCGCGGCCTCCAACCCCTACCTGGTGATGGCTGCGATTCTGGCTGCCGGGATCGACGGGCTGCGCCGCCAGATCGAGCCGCCCGCGCCGGTCGAGGGCATCGCCTATGGCCTGGACGGGGTCGAAAATCTGCCTGCCGGACTGCCCCAGGCGCTGGACGCCCTGGAAGCCGACACCGCCCTGCGCGGGCTTCTGGGAGAGGAATTTATCAAGTTATACCTGGCGGTGAAACGCCACGAGATCGGCAAGGCCGCGCAAAACGGCGCGGATGCGGCCTCGGACGGCTTTCCGGACCGGGTGGACGATTTTGAAGTGGACGAGTATTTCGAATTTCTATAAGAGCAAACCATCATGACGCAACCTAACCTTGCCGACGAAGTGGTCCAGCAGGCGGAAGCCGCCAATGTGCGGCTGATTCGCTGCTATTACACCGACAACGGCGGCATCATTCGCGGCAAAGTCACCTACATCACCGGCCTGCGCAGCCGCCTGGCCGACGGCATCGGCCTGACCGTGGCGATGCAGGCCATGAATATGCTGGATCAACTGGCCCCGGTCGAGGGCATGGGGCCGGTCGGGGAAGTTCGCCTCGTGCCGGACCCGGCCACCTACCGCGCCCTGCCCTATGCGCCGCGCACGGCGGGTATGACCACCGACATGATCAGGCTGGACGGCCAGCCCTGGGAAGCCTGCCCGCGTTCGTTCCTCAAGCGGCAGATTGCCGCCGCCGCCGACCTGGGCATCAGCCTGCAAATGGCCGCCGAATTTGAGTGGTCGATGGCCCACAAGCTGCCGGATGGCACTTATACACCGGTCGATGACGCGCTGTGTTTTGCCAGCACCGGCATGACGATGAGCAACGACGTGATTATGGACATCGTCGAGGCACTCGAAGCCCAGCGCATCCCGGTTGAGCTGTATTATCCCGAACTGGGGCACGGCCAGCAGGAAATGTCGATTCGCCATGCCGGGCCGCTGGAAGCTGCCGACCGGCACATCTTCGTCCGCGAGACGATCCGCAACGTGGCTTACCAGCATGGCATGTACGCCTCGCTCGCGCCCAAGCCGTTTCTCGATCAGGCGGGCAACGGCGGGCACATCCACTTCAGCCTGTGGGACCGCGCCGAGAAGCGCAACCTGATGTATGAGGCCAGCGGCCCCTACCAGATGAGCACTCTCGGCCTGAGCTTTATCGCCGGGATTCTCGATCACCTGCCCGGCCTGCTGGCGCTGACCTGCCCTACCTACAACTCGTATCACCGCCTCCAGCCGCATTTCTGGAGCAGCGCCTACACCGCCTGGGGGCCAGACAACCGCGAAGGTGCGGTGCGCGTGGCGTCCAGCTACCGCAGCGATGAGGAAGGCTCGACCAACGCCGAACTCAAAGCCGCCGATCTGTCGGTCAACCCGTATCTGGCTTACGGCGCGCTGATCGCCGCCGGGCTGGATGGCGTGCGCCGCGAACTCGACCCCGGCGAACCCGTCCTGATCGACCCCGCCAATTACTCGGACGAAGAACGCGAACAGCGCGGAATCCGCCGCTTCCCGGCGTCGCTCAACGAAGCGCTGGATGCGCTGGAAGGCGATACTATGCTGACCGGCGCGCTCGGCCCCCTGCTGGCGACCAGTTATATGGCGGTCAAACGCCTCGAATATCAGAGCTTCAGCCAGCAGGATAAAGCCTTTGAAGTGCAGCAGCATTTCTGGAAGTTCTAAGCCATGCCACCGCAAATTGATCTTTCCGCGATCCCGATTGTCGATCATCACGCTCATGCGCTGACCAAGGCCGTTCAGATCGCCAGCCTGGTCCAGTACCAGGGCTATTTCAGCGAAAGCCCGGACCCGATCATCAAGGCGCGCTACGTGCCCGATTCGATCATGTGGCTGTGGGCCATCCGCGAGCTGGCCGGGTATCTCGATTGCGAACCAACCGCCGAAGCGGTGTTCGCCGCCCGCAATGCCCGGCCCATTCAGGAACTGGCGAATGGCATGTGGACCGACCAGAACAGCGTCGTCCTGATGATTGACTACGGCTTTCGCAGCGCCGAGAATTACACGCCGGAAGAACTGCGGGCGACCTTCAACCAGCGCGTCGAGATGATCCTGCGTCTGGAAACCTTCGCCCAGGACCTGATCCTCCAGCACAGCACCTTCAGCCGGATGCTGGATGCCTTCGTCGCCGGGGTGGAAGGGGCACGCGCCGCCGGGCATATCGCCCTGAAGAGCATCATCGCCTACCGCACCGGCCTGGATATTGCCTGGACCAGCCGCGATGACGCCGTGCGCGCCTTCGGGCAGGTCAAGGATCAGGCCGACCGCGAAGGCCACATCCGCCTCGCCTCCAAGCCGCTGTGCGATTTCCTGGTGCTGACGGCGCTGGACATCGCCAATCGCCAGGAAATGCCGATCCAGTTCCATACCGGCTTTGGCGATACCGATGTCGATATGCTCAAGGCCAACCCGCTGCATATGCGCCCGCTGCTGCAAAGCGATCGCTTCCGCAAGGTGCCGTTCGTGCTGCTGCATGCGGCCTATCCGTACATCCGCGAACTGGGCTATCTGGCGGCCATGTACCCCAACGTCTACATGGACCTGTCGCTGGCGATCCCATTCATCACCACCCAGATTCCGACCCTGATTCACGAAGCTCTGGGGCTGACTCCGCTCACCAAAGTGCTGTATTCGTCCGACGCCTTCAGCATCCCCGAAATCTTCTGGCTGGCGAATCGCTGGGGTCGGGCCGGGCTGGAACAGGTGCTGAGTGAGATCGTCCAGGCCGGGGCGCTGACCGAAGCCCAGGCGCAGTGGGCGGGTGAACAAATCCTGAGCGCCAACGCGCGCCGGGTGTATCAACTGGCTTAAGGAGCCTCCATTGACTGAACAAAAACCCCTCGCGCCCGGCACCCGTGCGGTCTGGGCGGGCGAGGACAAGAAGGATTTCTGGCAGCGGGCCACGCAGGTCCCGGTCGTTCACAGCGTCTCGTTTGGCTATGGGGACGTCGATGAGTGGCAAGCGGTCGCGCTCGGTCAGCAGCCGGGTCACATCTACGGGCGCAATACTAACCCGACGGTCGCCGCCTTCGAGGATAAGGTGCGCCAGTTGGAAGGCGCGGAAGCGGCCACCAGCTTTGCCACCGGCATGGCGGCCATCAGCAATACGCTGTTCGCCCTGCTCCAGCCCGGTGACCGCGTGGTTTCCGTCAAGGACACCTACGGCGGCACCAACAAGATTTTCACCGAGTTCCTCCCACACTGGCAGGTGGACGTGACGCTGTGTGATACCACCGATCACGACGCCATCGAAGCCGAGATCGCCAAAGGCTGCCGCGTGCTGTACCTCGAAACGCCCACCAACCCGACGCTCAAGGTCATCGACCTGGGGCGGCTGTCACGGGCCGGTCATGAGGTTGGGGCCACCGTCGTGGTCGATAACACCTTCGCCACCCCCATCAATTCCAACCCGCTCAACCTGGGGGCCAACCTGGTGCTGCACAGCGCGACCAAGTTCCTCGGTGGACACGCCGATGCCCTGGGCGGGGTCGTCTGCGGCTCGGCCACGCTGGTGGCGCGCATCTATCATTACCGCGAAATCACCGGCGCGACCCTCGACCCGATGTCGGCCTACCTGCTGCTGCGCGGTATAAAGACGCTGCACCTGCGCATCCGCCAGCAGAACGAGAGCGCCCTGCGCATCGCTCAATTTCTGGAAAGCCATCCCTTTGTCGAGTCCGTCTTCTACCCCGGCCTCGAGAGTCACCCCGGCCATGCCATCGCCCAACAGCAGATGCGCGGCTTTGGCGGCGTCCTCAGCTTCACCCTGCGCGGCGACTTCGATACCGTGCGCGCCTTCCTGCCCCGCCTGAAGCTGGTGCATCTGGCGGCCAACCTGGGCGCGGTCGAGACGGTGGCGGGGCCGCCCGCAACCACCAGCCACGTCGAATGCACCCGCGAGGAGCGCGCAGCGATGGGCATCCCCGAAACGCTGATCCGCTACTCGGTCGGCATCGAGGACACCGACGATCTGATGGCCGATCTCCAGCAGGCGCTGGATGCGACCGCCGCCGAAAGTG
>JAIOHO010000723.1 GCA_019912905.1 Anaerolineae bacterium | reverse complement strand
GCCCAGATCGAAAGCTGCCCGGACGCCCTGGCCTCGCAGTTGTACCCCGGCGTGTTCGCCCGCGTCAGCAGCGCCAACAACCTGCTGCCGCTCAACCTGCGCGCCGATCCGCGCCTGAATGCCAACATCGTCCGCAAGATTGCGCCCGATCAGACCTTTCAGGTGCTGGCTGGTCCTGCCTGTGCGGATGGATTTGCCTGGTTTGAGGTGGCCTATGGTCTGACGGTGCGGCGTGGATGGGTGGCCGAAGGCGAGAAAACCGCCCAGGGGGCAGACTACTTCGCTGAACCCATTCCGGGGCGGTAATCAGGAAGATCAGAGGCGCTACACAGTAGCAAGTTGATACAAAAATGTTTTGATAGGCTCAAACGCGAGCTTGTCCCAGGGCCAGTAACCACGTTGGGCAGCTTCGCCGAGTCTCAAATCCGGCACCTTTCTTGAAGCAAGGAACACATGGAGATGAGCCTTTGCCATCTGATTTGGTTGGTGGATGATGTTTTCTGCCGCAAGGCAATCAAAAAACTGTTCAATACAACGAGTGGCTGGATCGTCTGCCACTGCTACAAGACACAAATCTTCGAGCATATGGTCCGTGCCCATTGGCTCAGGCGGCATGATCCATACAGATGTCCGAGGGCTATCGGCTGTAAAAATGATCGGATGCTCTGGCACAGGCAGGTTAGCGCTGCGGAGAGCATTACAGACACTGTCAAACGCCCCCTGCCGATTATTGTCGCAGTCTCGAATAACGCCGATAGTGGTTACCCGATTAAAACCGGGAGTGTTCTTCAGGGCGGCCAGCTGGCCGCCAAATCTTTCCTTGCCGCCAATATCGACAATTTGAATGTTCGGGACATTGATATACTTGAGCAAAGCTCCAAAGAACAATTGCTCATCCTTGCCCTCAACGACCAGCAGCCGTTCCTGCTTGATTTCCTGTGCCATCAGCGGACCTCGAAATTGGCTTCGACGGCGGCTTCCAGGATGTCCTCATCGTAAGTAACCGCTGTGATTTTTCCGGTTTTTTCGTCCCTGTCCAACCGGTGCAGCCGAAAATCGTAAGGATCTTCGTCCTTGAAGGCTTCGTGCGCGGCCCGAATCATTTCGAGGCTGTGAGTTGTCGCAAAAATTTGCACGTTGAACTCCCGTGCGGCAGTAGCGATGGCTTTCCAGACATCCGTTAAGACGGAATGATGCAGCCCATTCTCAAGCTCGTCAATCAACACGATTCCATCCCGATTCTCGATGATGGCAGTCACAAGATTGACGAGGCGATTCAGGCCGTCCCCTAACAAATTTAGCGGCAGCAAAGTTCTGTTTACTTCTCCCCAGAGAGCGGCCTGCTCATCTCTGTAAAGAACCGAGATGCGCTTGATCTGTGGTTCGATGATAGTCAACATTTCCAGCAAAACCTGATGCTGATTGGTTATTTCCAGATTGCTAAACCGCTTTGCAAGTTCTGTCGAGGTGGGCCGTCCTTGAGCCGGTATAAACACCATTTTGATGGGTGGTGTTAGAACGCCACTCAAGCTGACTTCTTTTGGGGAAGTTCGTACTAAATAGGCAGTTCCCTCTTCTCTACCCTGGACTTTATAATCGAGCGCAAGGACTTGAATGTTTTCTGAAAGTGAAGATAGCCCGTTTGAATGCCCGTTCGCTCGTATCCTGAGACTGATCTGAGCTAATTCATCGGCTTCCTGTACGATCCGTAGAACTATCGAGCGATGTCCAGATTTCTGGTCGCGTGCTTCGATAAGGATATTTCGTGAGGTATCTCTCATGCGGAAAATTAGACTGGGATCTGAAGCCATCACAAATTCCAGGCCGCGCACCTGATTCAAATTTAGTGCCTCTTGAGGGTTGTAAGCACGTCCGTGCAAATAGAGGGCCTCCAACAAGGCTGTCTTGCCAACATTGTTTTTACCCGCAAACAAATTGATTCGGGCGAGATCCTCAATCTTAAAATCCTCGAAACCCCGGAAATTCTGGATATGAAACGACGTGTACATGACTCATTCCCTCGCGGCTATAGCGCGGACCACTCTATTATAGCCTAGACCGCTTATTGAGCGTGAGAGACGAACCGCCGCTCACTAACACGGCAGGCGGCGGCGCAGGTTGCAGAACTGGTACTGCGGCTCCTGGGTGCGCACATAGCGCAGCAGGTCGGCGGTGGTGTAGAGAAAATCGGTCTGTATCATCGCCTGGTGGCAGTTAAAACAGGCGGACAGATCTTCGTCGAAGCGCGCGCCTGATTGGACATCAAACGACCCGAAGTTCCAGCGTCCGGCCCGTACCACGCTGGGGAAATCGGCATCGGTCCAATCCGAGCGCCGGTGCGCGACATGCAGCATTGCCAGCGGTGCGGCTTTGAGATAGTGCCCATCGACTCCCTGCACAGGGTTTCCGTCTGAACCTACCTCGGCGTGGTAGCCTTCGATCACGATGATCGTGTTTTCCGGCAGCGGCTGACCCTGGCGCAGCGCGGCGACGGCTTCCGGGTTGATGTACAGGTCGCG
>JAIOHO010000722.1 GCA_019912905.1 Anaerolineae bacterium | reverse complement strand
ATCTGGGCGTGGAGATGGTGGCGGTGGAGGCGGCTCCTATTGACCGGAGTCCCGAAGCGATTGCCGCGGGTGCCAGGTTATTCAGTGTGGCCTGTACCTCGTGTCATGGGACCGACGCCTACGGGACCCCGCTGGCTCCGGCACTGAACAACAGCACATTTCTCTCGCAGACGCCGGATGCCGCCATCCAGCAGATCATTGCCCAGGGCGTCACCGGAACCAAGATGCCCGCCTGGGGCGGTCGTCTGAGCGAGACCGACATCAACAATCTGGTGGCCTATCTGCGCAGTCTGGAAAGCAGCGCACCGCCGGTGGCGCAGGCGGTCACGAATCCATGAGACGATTGCATAGTGAGATCAGACTCCGATGAGCCGTAAAATCCTGATAGTCGATGACGAGCAGCATATCCTGGATACGATTCGGGCCTATCTGAGCAGCGAGGGCTACGAGGTCATCCTGGCACGAGACGGCCAGCAGGCGCTGTTCACCTTCCGGCACGAAAAACCCGACCTGATCGTCCTCGACATCATGATGCCGGAAATGGATGGCCTGGAAGCGGCGCGGCTCATCCGCAAGGAGAGCAGCGTGCCCATCATCTTCCTGACGGCGCGCGTCGAGGATATGGATCAGATCACCGGACTGGAACTCGGAGCCGATGAATACATCACCAAACCGTTCGGCCCGCGCGTCCTGGTGGCGCGGATTCGGGCGCTGCTGCGCCGGGCCTATGGCGATCTTGCGCCGCAGGCCCCGGTCTGGCGTGTCGGCGATCTGGAAGTCAACGCCGAGACCCATACAGTGACGCGCGCCGGACAGCGCATTGAACTCACACCGACCGAATTCGACCTGCTGGTCGCGCTGGTCAGCCGACCGGGGCGGGTCTTCAGCCGGGCCGAACTGCTCGACCGGCTGGACGACAGCTTTGCCGCCTACGAGCGCGCCGTCGATGTCCACATCAAAAACCTGCGGGCCAAAATCGAAATCGACAGCCGCAACCCGGAATATATTGAAACCGTCTACGGGGTCGGTTATCGCATGAGGCCGGCTGATGAATAAATTGTCCATCCGCCTCTCGCTGGCCTTCGCGCTGGTGACCTGGCTGGTGATCGCGGTCATCGCCCTGGCGATGGGCGAAGCGATGGACCGCAGCTTCCGCAGTTATGTCAGCCAGCGCTCATCCGAAGGAGCGGGGGCAAACATGGCCGCGATGCTGGAACAGTATTATGTCGATCATCAGGGTTGGGATGGGGTACAGGCGGTGATTGCGCCCGGAACCGGCAGCGACTCCCAACAGAAGGAAGGACGCGGACGGCGCGGCCAGAATTTTGTCCTGGTCGATCCGACCGGCATGGTCATCGCGGCGACGGATGTCACGCGGATCGGCACCCAGGTCGATGTCTCAGCGCAGGAACTGATGCTGCCCATTCAGGCTGACGGTCAGGAAATCGCCAAGCTGATTCTGGACACACCCGGCATTCAGGCGCTGGGCGATGCGGAGGAGCAGTTCCTTTCAAACCTGACCACCACGCTGCTGGCGACCGCGGTCGGCGCAGGTCTGATTGCCGCCCTGGTAGGGGGTATACTGGCCTGGCAGTTTGGCCGCCCGATCCGCCAGCTCACGGCGGCGGTACGCCAGATGGCCGGAGGTGACCGGGGAGAAGACGTCGCAGTCCAGGGGACGGAGGAAGTTCTGGAACTGGCACAGGCCTTTAACCATCTCTCCCGCAGTCTGGTACACCAGGAAACGCTGCGCCAGCACATGGCCGCCAACGTTGCGCATGAACTGCGGACTCCGGTGACCGTGCTGCGCAGCCGTCTGGAGGCCATTCTCGATGACATGTATCCGCTGGATAAAGAGCAAATCATCGTCGCCCACGATCAAACCCTGCACTTGGCACGGTTGGTGGAAGACCTGCGCCAGCTCACACTCGCTGAAGCCGGGCAGATTCCCCTGGAACGGCAGCAGATTGAGCCTGGCGAGCTGGCCCGTCGTACCCTCGACAGTTTCATGCCGCTGGCGCTGGACGCAGAGATCAGCCTCAAAACAGAGCTTGCTGCGGATCTGCCGGTCATCAAGGTCGATGTGGACCGCATTCGCCAGGTTCTGGGAAATGTCCTGGCGAACGCCCTGCGGCATACCCCGACAGGCGGCACCATTGAGCTGCGCGTCTTGCGACAGGCGAAGCAGGTCCGGTTCGAGATCAGCAATACCGGGTCGTCGCTGACGCCGGAGCAGTTGGAGCATCTGTTTGAACCCTTCTGGCGAGCCGACGAGTCGCGAAATCGCAACGGCGGCGGCAGCGGCCTCGGTCTAGCCATCGCCCGCCAGCTCGTGCAGCTGCATGGCGGCAGGATGTGGGCCGAGCAGCTTCCCGACCACCTCAGCTTCGTCTTCGATCTCCCCATCTGACCCTACACAGGCTCGACACCCCCCGCACATCATCTCTACACAAGTCCGATCTATCCTCAGACTATATCGGCTCATTGAGATCTGAGGAAAGGATCGAACGATGAAGAAAAATGGATTACTCATTTCACTGGTGATCGTCGGGGCGCTCGCGCTGGGAATCGGCGCAGTCGCGGCCCAGGGTAATGGCAACGGGCCAGGCACCGGAGCGCAGCAGGCCAATAACTGCGCCAGCGAGGATGCACAGTGCCAGGCCTATAACTATGGCGGCATCGGTTTCGTCAATGGACAGACCGGGGCGCGCTGGAACAATCAGGAACGCGGCAGCATGCGCAGCAACGGCGGCACTGGCACCAATGGCATCGGCTATTATGCTTCCCTTCCCCCTGCCGTGGACGCGAAGCTGTCGGATGCGGAAATCGCCGCCATGACAAGCGGCTGGCTGGATGAACAGCATGCCTACACGGTGTACGCTGCCATCCTCGAACAATTCGGTGACACAGCCCCGTTTGTGAACATCCAGCTTGCCGAAGCCCAGCATATCGCGGCCTGGGAACTGCAGTTCGACCGCTACGGCATCGCCCTGCCTGGGGTGCCTGAATTTGAGGTGCCCGTGTTCGCCTCTCTGAGCGAAGCGTGCCAGACGGCAGCCGCCGCTGAGATCGCAAACTTCGAGCTGTACGATACCATGCTGGCGACATTGGGCGATTATCCCGACATGGTCCAGGTTGTGACCGCGCTGCGCAATGCCTCTGAATTTAACCACCTTCCCGCGTTCCAGAGCTGCGCCGCCTGATCGAATCGGTTTAGCACTGTTTGTAAGAGGGCTGGCCCAGGGTCGGCCCTCTTTCGCGTCTCCCGCTCAACGGCACGGACCCCCAGGAAATGGGCTACCTGATCGTAAGTTCTGCTGTAATCTTATGTGTGTTGTCTGAAGGGAGGAAACAAATGATGGACTATATCTACGTAATAAGACACGCCCACACGGATCGCCTAGAGTCCGCAGGGGTGATCCAGTACCGTCCAGCCGACGGATTCCGACTGCGCTTACCCAGGCTGCGAATCGCCCCGACTCCGGTGCGGCACCTGCGTGCTGCGGCAGTCGCAGCCATCCAGCTCATTGCTCGCTAGATCAATCGTTCACAGGGAGAAAACCACCATGTTTTTCAGTGACACGGACAGCTTTGTCCAGGATCGTATCGACAAGTTTCACGCCGACGCCGACGCCCATCGACGGGCGCAAGCCGCGCGCCGACCCGTACCTGCCCACAGGCAGCCTCAGGTCGTCGCCACCCTCGTCCGGTTCGCGCAGGTGGCTCTGACGCTCGGACGATAGGGCAGCCATCATGATTAGCTCGATGTGAAAGCGCGCCGCTCCAGGCGCGTTTTCGATTCACGAGCCAGGTTCCAGGCTTAGCGCTTGTGGAACCGTTCCGCCGCCGGGGAGGATGATGACTACAAACTGCTTGCCCACGCCGATTCGTTAAATCCACCTTAAATCTGCGGGTTAGCGGATACAATAGAAACAGCGTATACCTACTTTGAAGTGATTCGATGGCCCATATTCTGCTGATTGATGATGAGCGCAAGCTGACCGAGCCGCTGCAATTGTCGTTCGAGCGCGTCGGCTATACGGTATCGGTCGCTCACGACGGCCACACCGGTTTGAGTATGGCGCTGATCGAAAACCCGGATGTGATCGTGCTGGATGTGATGATGCCCGGGCTGGACGGCTGGCAGGTGTGTCAGGCGATCCGCCAGCACAGCACGGCCCCGATTATCATGCTCACCGCCCTGGATGACAGCATGGATCGGATCAAAGGGCTAGAGCTTGGCGCAGACGATTATCTGGTAAAGCCGTTCGGGTTCACCGAACTCGAAGCGCATGTGCGGGCCATGCTGCGTCGCGTCCATCTCGATCGCGGCAGCCCGATCCAGCAGCAGATAAGCGCGGGTGATCTGGTACTGGATCTCGAAGCGCACACCGTCACCAAAAAAGGCCAGCCCATCGTCACCCGTCAGAAGGAATATGAGATTCTGACGCTGCTCATGGCGAACATCGGCAAGGTCGTGACCCGCGAGCGCCTGTTCGATGAAATCTGGGGGACCGACTGGTTAGGCGATACCCGCACACTGGATGTCCACATGAGCTGGCTGCGCGCCAAACTGGAGGATGATCCGGCTAACCCGCTCTACCTCCAGACAGTGCGCGGCGTCGGTTACCGTTTTGTCGATCCCGAAAAGACCTGACGCCATGCTGCCCATGCTTCAGCAGTTGAATATCCGCCAGCGCGTGCTGCTCACTTTCATCGCTGTAGTCCTCGCCGGGGGGGTGCTTCAGCTTCTCATCGCCGGACGTCAGCTCCAACTGGCGACCCTTGATTTTTACCAGCGCCGTCTGGAAACCGATGCGCTGTTGATTTCGAACACGCTGGCAGAACCGCTGGAGCACTTCCTCGAAGGGGAAAACCGGGATGTGGTCGATCAGACGCTGGCCTCACTTCAGCAGGATGGCGGACACGATTACATGATTGTGGACCGGTCCTATCGCATCGTCGGCTACACGGGCGGCGGCGGATTCCCTGCGACCGAACGGGCACCGCAGACACCTGAACTGGTCGTGGCGAGTATGGATCGCATCGGCGCAGATGTCCGGGCGGACTACAACGGCATCGACCGGCTGTATGTCGCTGTACCCCTCAACTATGGTCAGCAAATCCTCGGTTACCTGGTGCTATCAGAACCCATGCAGCCTGCCTACGCCGCAGTTAACAAAAGCTGGCTGGAGCTGGCCGGGGCGACTGTGCCCGTCATTGGTCTGGTGATCGTCGCCAGCCTGTGGATTTCGCGCACTATTTCCCGCCCGATCCAGCGGCTGCGCAATTCGGCGCTGCGGATGGCCGATGGCGCACTGGACACCCGAATCGTGGTGGACTCTCAGGACGAAATCGGGCAGCTTGGGCAGACGTTCAACTTCATGGCTGAACAGGTGGAGGCCCTGCTGAAAGCGCAGCGCAGTTTTGTCAGCAACGCAGCGCACGAACTGCGCACGCCGCTGATGACGCTCAAGCTGCGGGTGGATGCCCTGTTGGACGAAAACCTCGATCCCGATCAGCGCCGCCTGTATCTGCGCGAGACGCAGCAGGAACTCGAACACATGGCGGAACTGGTGTCCTCCCTGCTGGTGCTGGCCCGCATTGATGAAGGTCGTCACCAGCCAGGCGGCTCTGTGACCGATCCAGCAGCCGCGCTTCACGATATCGCCCGCCACTGGCGGATCGAAGCAAAGCAGGCCGGGCTGCACTTTGAGGCGCAGATTGAACCCGATTTGAACGACCTGCCGCTCAGCCTCAACGATTTGCGCCTGATCGTGGAAAATCTGCTCAGTAATGCCGTGAAGTATACGAAAGAAGGCGGTATCTCCCTGAAAGTGGAACAGCAAGGTCCACATCTGCGGCTCAAGGTATGCGATACGGGCATCGGTTTCACGCCGGAACAGCACGCCCACCTCTTCGACCGCTTCTACCGGGCGGATACCGCTCGTACACGATCGCAGGGCACGGGATTGGGGTTATCCATCACACAATCGCTGCTGGCAGAATCTGGGGGGAAAATCGAAGCCCACA
>JAIOHO010000721.1 GCA_019912905.1 Anaerolineae bacterium | reverse complement strand
TCTTCCTGGTGGGCATCGCCTCGTCGTTCATCCACAACTACACGGTGCTGTACATCACTGATCTGGGCGGTGGCGAAGGGTTGTATGGTTTGTCGGTGTTTATCGCCGGGGTGAGCGAACTACCGGTCTTTTTGCTGTCGGCCCGCCTGATCCGCCGCTTCACACCCCGCGTGCTGCTGATGTTCGCGTTCGCCGTCTTTGTAGCGCGCTCCCTGCTGATTTCCGTGATTCCTTCACCGGGGTGGATCATCCTGCCGCAGCTGATGCACGGCCTGTCGTTCTCAGCCCTGTGGGTGGCGGCAGTCGTCTACGTCTCCCAAACCGCGCCCCGGGGCCTGGGTGCCAGCGCGCAGGCGGCGATGGGCACGACACTGTTTGGCGTTGCAGGTGCGTTCGGCGGTTTGTTTGGCGCGAATCTGTATGCCGCGTCCGGGCCAGCAGCGGTATTTCGCGCCGGGGCGGTCGCCGCCTTCCTGGGGCTGTGCGTATTTGCCTTGGTCGAACTGCGTGCTCGCCAGATCCGGTTTGCGCCGGTCCGCCCACATTAGCGCACCTCAGCACGCTGCGCCCGCGCTTCGCGTTGAGATTTCTGAATTATTGATCGGACGGCGTACCAAGCACCTGTTTGAGCGCCCCATAGGAAATGACGTCGCCGAGGCTCTCGACAAAGGGGAGATTTTCGGGATGTGCGCTCGCCATGCCACCCCGGAGCATAATCGGCTTCAGGTCACGATCTTCCGCGCCGCGATAGGTGGTCAGCACGCAGTGCTCCGCGGCAAAACCGGAGACGATGACCGTGTCCACGCCCTGTTCCTGCAACTTTTCCAGCAACGGCGTCTTGTTGAAGGCATTCTCGTAAGTCTTGTGGATGCGCCCATCGGTAGGCAGGACCGCCATCTCATCAGGCACATCAAACCCTGGCACACCTGGCTTGAGATTGTTCTCAGGATGCAGGTGCTGAATACAGAAAACCGGGAGCTGCTTTTCCCGAAAGAGTCCAATCGTTTCGTTGATCTGCTTGATGGCCTTATCGAGCGATTGGGCGGTCGTCGGGCTGATCTCAAAAAAACGTTTCTGAACGTCAATAATTAACAGTGCGGGCTTCATGTCTGCTCCTTGTTTGCGACGGATGCTGGTGGAAAACCGGTCTGGTCGGCACGTGTCTTGACTCCTCAATGATACCTCAATTTTACGGGCGCTGTCACGAACCCCACCCCAGGCTTATGCGTCCCCGTTCGATTTCGACGTTGAGAATTTCCACTTGCAGCACGTCGCCGACATTGAGCTGCGAATCACGCGGAATCTGGCTGCGATGCAGCAAGCCGTCCTGCTTGACGCCGATGTCGATAAACGCGCCGAAATCGACCACATTGCGCACCGTGCCGTTGAGTGTCATCCCGGCTTTGAGGTCTTCCATCGACAGCACATCGCTGCGCAGGAGCGGCGCGGGCAGGTCTTCGCGCGGGTCGCGTCCGGGCCTGCTGAGCTGCTCCAGAATATCGGACAGTGTGGGCACGCCGGCATTAAATTCCTGCGCCATCTGGTCCAGCGACTGCTGGTAGCGCAGTTCGTTCAGGGCGGCTTCACGCGCTTCGGGCCTGGCCTGGGCATTCAGCTTCGTCCGCTTGAGAATCGCCTTGGCGATTTTGTAACTTTCGGGGTGGATGGCGGTATTGTCCAGTGGTTCGCTGCCGTCCCGGATGCGCAGGAATCCGGCGGCCTGCTCGAACGCTTTGGGGCCGACACCGGGTACCTTTTTAAGTTCACTCAGGGCCTTAAACGGTCCATGTTCGTTACGATAGGCGACGATATTTTCCGCCAGTTTGGGGCCGATGCCCGCGACGTGCGTCAGCAGCGCCGCCGACGCGGTGTTCAGATCCACGCCGACGCGGTTGACGACAATTTCGACGACGGTGTCGAGTGAGTCTTCGAGCTGCTTCTGGTTGACGTCGTGCTGGTACAGGCCAACCCCAATGGATTTCGGGTCGATCTTGACCAGTTCAGCCAGCGGGTCGAGCACACGCCGGGCGATTGACACCGCGCCGCGCAGCGTCACATCCAGGTCGGGCAGTTCTTCGCGTGCCAGGGGGCTGGCGCTGTAGACACTCGCCCCGGCTTCGTTGACCATCAGATAATGCACGCTGTCCATCCGGCGGGTGAGTTCGGCGATCAACTGCTCCGTTTCGCGCGAGGCGGTGCCATTGCCGATAGCGATCAGGGTTACCTTGTGCCGATTGACCAGCAGGGCCAGGCTGTTGAGCGCTTCCTGCGGACGGTTCTGCGGCGCGTGCGGGTAAATGGTGCTGGTTTCGAGCACCTTGCCGGTGGCATCCACCACCGCGATTTTGCAGCCGGTGCGGTAGGCTGGGTCCACGCCCATGACCGTGTGTCCCGCCAGCGGCGGCTGAAGCAGCAGCCCGCGCAGATTATCGGCAAAGACCTGGATGGCATGTGCCTCGGCGCTTTCGGTGAGGATGGCGCGCACATCGCGTTCGATGGCCGGGAGCAGCAGGCGCTTGGCGGCATCACCGGCGGCCAGTTCAAGCTGTTCGGCCAGCGGCGAACGGGGATTCTCGCGGAACTTCTGCTGGATGATGCGCTGCCAGTCGCGTTCATCCACGTCGATCCTGACGCGCAGCACCTTTTCAGTTTCGCCCCGGTTGAGCGCCAGCACCTGATAGGGTTTGATGCGGTCCACGCGGTATTCAAAATCGTAGTACAGTTCGTAGGTTCCTTTGGGATCTTCCGCCTGCTCGACCTTAGCGGACTTGCTGAGGCCCCATTTGACGGCTTTCTCGCGCACCTCACCGCGCACCTGGGGATCATCGCTGATGGCTTCCGCCACGATGTCGCGCGCCCCGGCCAGGGCCTCGTCGATGGAGTTCACCTCGTCGCTGAGATACTGCTTTGCCAGTTCTTCCAGGCGCTGGTTTGACTGCCGCTGCGACAGGATCAAATCGGCCAGTCCCTGCAAGCCCTTTTCGCGGGCGGCGCTGGCGCGGGTGCGGCGTTTGGGTTTGTAGGGCTGGTACAGGTCTTCGAGCGCAGTGGCGGTCTCGGCGGTTTCGATCTGCTGGCGCAGGTCGGGGGTCAGCTTACCCTGGTCTTCGATCGACTTGACGATGGTTGCGCGGCGCTCGTCCAGCGTGCGCAGTTTGGTGACGCTGTCGAGCAGAGTGCGAATCTGATCTTCGTCGAGGCTGCCGGTGGCTTCCTTGCGGTAGCGGGCGATGAACGGCAGAGTATTCCCGGCATCCAGCAGGTCGATGGCCGCAGCCACCTGCTGGGGGCGCAGCTTCATCTGTTGGGCGATTTTCTGGCTGTAATTAGTCGGCATCACAATTTCTCGGTGGTTGAACGAACAGCGCAGACGATTGTACGGGCTGGGCCTCGAAAACGGAATCCCGGGTTGGCGGCAGGCGAGAATGCAGGCTGGCAATCAGGCTGATTCTTTGTTAGGATGAACCGTTATGAACTGTTGCGAACCAGAATCAGATGACACGAGCGGGGATGTGTGCTAAAATGCGGACAGAATATGCGTTTTACAGGAGGCGTTCTCTGGACTCATTTGATTTGGCACGCTACATTGTGGATGTCGTAGACGAGCACAAGGCCGAAAATATTGTCCTGCTGGACTTGCGCCCGGATACCGTCATTGCGGACTTTTTCATCCTCTGCACGGGAACCAGCGACCGGCAGATCGGAGCGTTGGTGGACCACGTCAAAACTGCTGTTAAGGAGCAGTATGACCAGCGCCCCTACTCGGTAGAAGGAACGCCAGAAAGCGGGTGGCAGCTTCTGGATTTTGGCGACGTGGTAGTCCACATCTTCCTGGAGGAAGTTCGAGAGTATTACGATCTCGAAGGGCTGTGGCACAAAGCCAACGTGCTGGTGAGCATACAATAAAAAAGGCGCTCGCGCGAGCGCCTTCTCCAGTTCCTGCCTAGGATTCGAAAATCCAGGGGTCTGTGTTGCGCGGCCAACGGATCAACTCTGCTTCGTTGAAGAAGTTGCTGACCTCGATCTGGCCGTTCTCGACGCTGTCCGAGCCGTGAACCAGGTTGCGCCCGACTTCCAGCGCCAGGTCCCCGCGAATCGTGCCCGCGCCCGCTTCGTGCGGTTTGGTAGAGCCAATGGTTCCGCGCGCCGCGGCCACCGCATTGGTCCCTTCCAGCGCGATCGCCACCACAGGCGATGAGGTGATATAGCTCACCAGGCCGGGATAAAACGGCTTGCCCTGGTGGATGGCGTAGTGTTTTTCCGCCAGCGCCTGAGACACCTGCATAAATTTCATACCAATGATCCGCAAACCGCGCGCCTCGAAGCGCCGCAGAATTTCGCCGGTCAGACCCCGCTGGACGGCGTCCGGTTTGATGATGATGAGTGTACGTTCCAACGTGCTTTCCCTTTGTGTTCTGGACAGGACATCACAGACGGGTCGTGGTGCGACCCGTCTGGTAAAAATACGGTACGAATTATAGCTGATTGAGGGCTTTTCGGTAAGTATCGAGCGCGTCCTGCAATCTGCCCTGGCGCATCAGGCCATCCCCCAGCACCCGATAGACGGCTGGCTGATCCGTGTGTGTCGCGGCCAGACTGGTCAGGTCGGCCACGACCTCATCGAGGGCGGCGTTGGCCCGGATGATGCTTTCGTAATCGAGCAGGCTTTCTTCCAGGCTGCCGCTGCTGACTTTGGTGCGCGCGCTTTCGAGCGTGGCCGCGACATCTGCGGAGGGGGCCGGTATCGGCACCGGCGGCGCTTTGGGTGGGACGGCACGAGGCGCTGCAATCACAGCGGGCGGCGGCTCTGGCTGTGGCTCAGGTTCCGGTATCGTCTCAACCGGGCTGATGATCAGTTCTTCCTCGACGGCTTCATCGGTCTCCATCGTATCGCGCAGCCAGTCCGGGATTTCGTCCGGGGCCACTTCGACATCCGCGGCAGCCAACCAATCGGGAATGTCCTCAGAGATCACGCCGGCATCGGCCTCGCTGAGCCAGTCTGCCATCTCCTCGACGGCTTCTTCCTCAACCGGTTCCTCTGTTTCTATCCAGACAGGCACAGGTTCCGGTTGGCCCTGCGAGAGGCGAGTTTCGGGCGGGAGGTCCGCATCGTCCAGTTCCACGCCCTGGCCCATCTGCTGCTCGACAGCGGCCAGTCGCATCGGGTCGCGCAGATTGCGCTCGTACCATTCCGGGACTTCATCCGGGTCGCTGGACGCTTCTTCCTCGAATGCCTGGACCCAGGGATCGCTGGAATAAAATTCGAGTTCTTCCTCTGGCCCCGCTGCGGCGTCCGCAGTCTCGAAAATGCTGTCGAGTTCCAGGTCCATGTCCTGTTGTTCATCCACCTTCAACCAGTCGGGCAGGTCCTGAACACTGGGGGGTTCCATGATCTCGTCCAGCAGGACGGGTTGGTGATCTTCGGGCAGCGGCTCCGGCAGCGTGTCATCCGGCGGCTGCACCTGTTCCAGCAGCCAATCGGGAAGATCAGCCGGGATCGGCGGCGCATCCTGGTCGAATTCTTCCTCTTCTGGCAGAGGTTCCTCTTCGGTGGTCAGCCCGCGCTCAAGCTGGCGCGCAAAGAACTGATTCATCTGATCCGCCGGAATATCCGCGCCCTTCGCCAGCGCCGCGCGGATCTGGTCATCGCTCATGACGTCATCGGCTTCTTCTTCAGCAGCGCTGCCCGTCGCCATCGATTCGAGCCACGCGGTTGGGTCAATGGTATCCCGGGCCTTGCGCGGTGCGATATGATCGCGGGTTTCGTTCTCAATCGAGAAGGCCTCATAACCAGGGCCGGTATCCACCGCGTCTTCGGGCATCGGGATGTCCATGTCCGCCGAGGTGGTGAATTCTTCTGATTTTGCGCCCTGGCGTTTGGCGAGACTTTCCAGCCAGAGCATCGGGTCGATCCCTGCGGCCAGCGGGTCTGTAATGGAGGCGATATCCATCTCCTCCGGGGTGACTGCCGGGCGTTGAGCGGCGGGTCTGGGGGCCGGTTCTTCTGGCGCTTCCTCCTCGACTTCGACCTCCGCCTGGGTTTCCGTCAGGCTTTCGAGCCAATCCAGAGGGTTGGTTGGCGCGGCCTCCAGTTCGGAT
>JAIOHO010000720.1 GCA_019912905.1 Anaerolineae bacterium | reverse complement strand
ACCCTGTGCCGCATCATCCAGAGGCTCGTCAGCCCTTGACAGTAGTCACTCCCCCCTATAATTGTGGGGTTGACCGGAATCACATGTCCGACGATGATAGCGGAGTCGTGCGACATTGTTTGCATTGCGTTAACATCGCTTAAAAATATTGTCAAGGCTCAAGTTGTAATGCTACAATAAGTACTGATGAGAAAACAGTTGAATCGCCTTCCCGCATACTTCCCACCCGACCTGACAGCCCGAAATGGTCAGTTCGTAACCGCAGCGCGGTGTTTCGTGCCGGCGGCTGCCAAGTGCTGTATTCAGCAGGGGACGATATAAAATGAGCAATTATCAGGAATATAGTGCTCGCAGCGTGAAACTGGTGGATATTCCCCAGGTGACACGGCTGCTGGAATCGGGCGTGCTGCTGAACAGCGAACAGGCCTTTACCAACGGCGTGGATTTGAGCAGCGCCGGATTGATTTCGAGCTTTTTACTGCCGCAGCGCAGCCTGTATACACTGGTGGCCCGCGCCGAGAAACAGGCGGTCGTCGGCCAGATGCGTATGCAGCAGGACCGGCATCAGGCGCATATCCTGTATGTCGCGCCGAATCTGAACTATGATCAGGATAACAGCGCCTGGTTGCATGTGCTCGATGCGCTGGCAGCCGAGGCCGGTCGGCGCGGGGCGCACATGCTGACCGCGGAGGTGGATGAAGACCTCAGCCTGTTCGAGACGATGCGGGTGGCCGGATTTTCGATCTATGCGCGCCAGGAAATCTGGCAGCATGCACCCGGCGAGCTGCCTGAACTGCCAGTGGACAAGGTAGACCTGACCGAAGAAGTCGAGGCGGACGCGCACGGCATCCACAACCTGTACTGCAATATCGTGCCGCGCCTCGTCCAGCAGGTCGCTTCGCCGCCCAGCCACAGCAACGGCCTCGTCTACCGCAAGAATGAGCGCGTCGAAGGTTATATCGCGGTTTCTGAAGGGCGGGCCGGAATCTACCTGATGCCCTATCTCCACCCGGATGTGTTCAGTGAAGCCGCGGCGATCCTGGCGGCAGCGATCGAACAGACCCGGCGTTCGCACGAGCGCGTGCCGGTGTATGTGTCGGTGCGGCGCTATCAGGACTGGCTTGAGGACGCGCTGGTGGATCTGGGCTTCGAGCCGTGGACCCGCCAGGCCGTGATGGTGCGGCATATCACCGCCGGGGTGCGCCAGGCGGCGTTCGCCCCGCTGAGTGCCCAGCTTGAGGCGGTGCCCACACCGCTCAAACCGCCGACAGCCAGGACCAAGCCCATTGTTGAGAAATTTACCGAGGAGTGACTTTTCCCCGTATGGAACGTCGCATAACAGACGATCTTGACAGACTGCGGCAGGTGCTGCCTGCCGAGCTTGATTCGGCCCTGAACCAATTGGGGCATGCCGATAATCTGATCGAAATTGTGCTGGATCTGGGTCGCGTGCCGACCGCGCGTTTTACCGACGGCGAGGTCGTTTTGCTCGACCGCGAAGTCACACGCGAGGACATCGACACGGTCGACCATAAGATCGGCGATTTCGATGCGGATAACCGCGCCGGGATGGAACGCACCCTGCATCGTATTTCGGCCATTCGGAACCGCAAGGAGACGATTGTCGGCCTGACGTGCCGCGTGGGGCGGGCTGTCTACGGCACCATTGAGATTATTCAGGACCTGATCGAATCCGGTC
>JAIOHO010000719.1 GCA_019912905.1 Anaerolineae bacterium | reverse complement strand
AATCCCGCCGGGACCCAGGTGCCGCAGCGGGTAATTGACGCAGTGGTCGATTATTATCAACACATGAATGCCAACTCCGGCGGCGTTTTTGCCACCAGCCAGCGCTCCGATGCGATGGTCGCCCAGGTTCGCCAGAAGGTGGCTGATTTCCTGAATGCGCCCTCATCGAGCGAGATCGTGCTCGGACCCAATATGACCAGCCTGAACTTTGCGCTCAGCCGCGCGTTGGGCAAGACGCTGCGACCGGGCGACGAAATCGTGCTGACGCGCATGGATCATGATGCCAATGTACAGCCCTGGCGACGAATCGCCGAAGATTATGATCTGGTAGTGAAGTGGGTAGACATCCTTCAGCCGCAGTGCGTGCTCGACCTCAACAGCCTGGAAGCTGCGCTGTCGGATCGGACGAAGATTGTGGCGACAGTCCATGCCTCGAATGCGGTCGGCAGCATCAATCCGGTTCAGCAGATTGCGGATATGGCCCATGCAGCCGGGGCGCTGTACGTGATTGATGCGGTCCAAAGCGCGCCGCATGTCCCGCTCGACGTGCAGGCCTTCGGCTGTGATTTTCTGTTATGTTCGGCTTACAAATTCTACGGTCCGCATATCGGCATTCTTTGGGGGCGCTATGACTTGCTGGCCGAACTGCCAGCCTACAAAGTGCGCCCGTCTAAGGACAAGCCGCCCTATCGTTGGGAAACCGGCACCGGAAGTTACGAGACTATCGCCGGGGTGGGGGCCGCACTGGATTACCTGGCAGAGGTAGGCCGGAATTATGGCGGCGCATACCAGGCGCAGTTTACCGGGTTCAGCGGCAATCGGCTCGACCTCAAAACCGCGATGGCGGCAGTCGGAGACTACGAGCGCGAACTGGTGGCGCATCTGATCGACATGCTTCAGACGATCCCCGGCGTGCATATCGCGGGCATTACCGACCCGGCGCATCTGGCTGAGCGGGTGCCGACCGTCGTTTTCGTGCGCGATGAATTCCTGCCGGATGCGATTGCCGAGCACCTGGCGCACCAGGACATTTACGTGTGGTCCGGCGATTATTACGCGGTCGAAATCATGCAGCGCTTAGGCCATGCCGAACATGGCATGGTGCGCGTGGGGCTGGCGCATTACAACACCCACGCCGAAATCGAGCGGCTGGAAGCGGCACTGAAGGCGATGTAGTCAACCTGCCGGAAGCAGCATGAAATCGTCGGCGACCGGCGCACGCTGGGGGTCGGTCACGGGCAGACGCTTGCCGCTGGTGGGGTCGATCCAGCCGATTCGAATCTGCCAGCCGTTGATAGAGGTCGATGCGGTCAGCGGGAAGAACAGGTAATCCACCGCTCCTTCACCGGGCTGCCAGCCAGAGGTTGGGGCGTAGCCCCCCTGCGGCGAACGATCCTGCTGCTGGACGATCTCGCCGCTGGCATCGAGCAGATGGACGAACCAGGTGTAATTCTGCGCAGGCAAGGCTGTGCTGCGCCAGTCGAGCGTGGCCCGCAGGCCGTCGTCGGCGTGTTGAATGCCGTAACTGGCAAGCTCGATCGGGCCGAACTGCCAGCCGCTGGGCTGGTTAGCCGGTACGGGTGGGTGGAGATCGAATAACAGTGCACGGTTGTCGTTGAAAGGGATTTCACGCACGAACGATGCCCGCCGCCACAGGTCGCGCTCCTGCCAGTTGTCCGGGCTGGCGGGCGGAAACCAGTTGATGAACCACAAGCGTCCAGTTTGCTGCATGGCCTCCTGCCAAAGGCCCGCCGCCAGCGGATCATCCGGCGAGGTTGGTGCGTTGGTGGTGATGACTCGCGCCGCTGTCTTCAGTTCGATCAGATTTTCCCCGTAATCGGTGCTGGCTGCGACAATGGCATCGGTGGGCAGCAGGGTTTGTCTGACGGCCTGAGCCATCGAGGTCAGATTCTGCTGACGCGCCGCGATGCCGAATCCGAACAGGATGGTGACGCCAACAGCGGCAGCGACCTGCCAGCGGTGCTTCGCATAGTGATAAGCGATGATCCCGGTGAGCAGCATCCACACCACCAGCAGCCCATGGACGCCATCGGCATGTTGAAACACAGCAGGCTGGAGCGTCTGGCCGGACAAGACGTTGCGAAACTGCGCGAGGACCGGGCTGGCATCCAGACGGTAAATGACCTGCGGGTCGTAGTCGATAAAAAAGCCATCGATCACCTTGCTGGCGTAGTTCTCGTACAGGTAAATCACATGAGGGATGAAGCTGAACAGGGATGCAAAGATCTGGATCAGCAGCGACAGCCCGCCCAGGGATGTCAGCGCTGCCGTCCAGACTCGGCGATGCGGAATCGCATCGACGATCGGGAGAATCAGCAGCACCAGCAGCGGGGTGACCGGCAGGAAAAAGCGCGGTCCCCAGACCACCCCGCCGTGCCAGCTCCACCAACTGGCGTAGGTCACGACCTGAAGGCAGGTGAGCAGCAGGACGAGGACAGCCAGGCGTGGCGCACGCTTTCGCAGCCGAAGCACGCCCGGGATCGCCAGCAGGAGGACCGGGTTATACCAGGGCATGCCCCGGTATGGGCTGAGCAGCAGACCAAACAGGCCCCGGCCAAATGGCGTGGTAAAGCCCTCGCCCGCCGCAAAATTGTAACCGCTCTCGAAAAGACTGCCGAAGCGGACCAGATTGTAAACCAGCAGCAGCCCGATGATCAACACCAGCGGCACCGCCATTGCCACCATGGGCCGGATGCGCCAGCGGCGTGGATCGACCCCGAAGACATACAGGCCGATTCCGGGGATCATAACTGCGTAGGTCAGGTTCACTCCCAGCGCCAGCCCAAGAGCGCTGCCTGCGAGGATCAACCCGCGATGGTCACCCACTTGGCGAAAGCAATGCGCTCCCATAACTGCCGCCAGCAGCAGCAGCGCCGCCAGAGGTTCGCCGAACAGGGTGATGGTGTAGACCAGCGCAAATGTTCCCAGCCCATAGACCAGCGCTGCGATGAATGCGGTGCGCGGGCGGTAATCCAGCCAGCGCGCGAACGTGTACAGCAGCACACCGGTGAGCGCGGTCAGGATCGGGTTGAGCAGCATAGCGGCGGCGCGGACTGGCAGGAAGGGCAGCGCCTCGGCCAGCGCAACGAAGGGCAGCAGGAGCAGCGACGGTGTGACTCCCTTCTTGGCGTAAAGCAGGCCATCTGCCCCAAACGTGCCCATGCGCGCCAGAGGTGGCAGCAGCGCTTCTGCCGACCCCAAAATGCCGATGTCCGGCGTGCCATGCGTCAGAAAACCGGCGGAAACGGCCAGAGTCGCGGAGCCGTCGATAGTCGAAGGTTGGCCGACGTATACGAGCAAATAGGCGGCCAGCAGCAGCGAAAACAGCAGCAGACGCAGGCGATGATCCTGAAGCGCCGCGTCCAGGGCTGCTGATGTGTGTGGGGGTCGTGTCATCCGGTGGGTAAACAGACAGGGCAGGGCTAGGTGATGATTTCTTTGGAAACCGCAGCCGCAAGCTGGGCGCTCACCAGTTCCAGCATCAGCACATGATCCTGATTGATCGAGCCAGGTGTTTCGCGGCAGACGACCAGCACGCCGTAGCGGTTGCCGCTGAAGACCACCGGCACGCAGGCCACCGCGCCCATCTGCCCGCGTTTGACGATAGGATGGGTGGGGGTGTCCTCTGGCCCGGCGGCGCGGCTCTGACCACTCTGGGCGACCCAGGCGATGATGTCGCTGTCGCTGGCCTGTTTTGGGGCCATGGCCTGGAGCGTGCCCGGTCCATCCTGTGCTTTGAGCGTCAGGCGCAGCGGCGCGAGGCTTTCCAGACGGTAGAACGCCACATATTGATAATCCATATCCATGCAGGCAGTCACTGCGGCCTGCTGCTTGCCGTATTCGCCGGTCGCCCGTCGCAGGCGTTTGGCAAAGTCGCGCACGGCGGGCAGGCTGTCGGCGCGCAGCGTTTCAAGCTGGCGATCCGACATCAATCGGGTGATGCGTTTGATCAGGTCGTTGTCCTCAAAGGGGGTCGTGCTGATTTCATCTGCCTGTCCGGGTAGGCCAAAGTCGGCTTCTTCATCGACCAGCACGATAAACAGGCGCGGGTAGCTGTGGCGGACATCGCCGATAAACTCGAACACACCGCCGATGCGGTTATCGATTATCAGCACATCGACATGCTGATCCCGATTCGAAAGCGTGTCGAGCGCCTCGCGCTTGTCCGCGACGATCTGGACGTGGAAATCCTTGTTGGCCGACAGATTTTTGTAGTACCGGCTGGCATCTTCCCGGGGGGCAGCAACCAGTACCTGGACAGCAGTTGACATAAACCCATTCTCCTCAGTGCCGCTGCCTTTTATTGTAACATACAGGTGCGGCGGCGCGTCTAGAGCTTTTCAGAGCCTGCGCCTGCGAGGGCCAGCAGAATAAGCTGACGCACCCCGTCAGTCACCGGCCCCAGTTCGACGTACTCATCGAGCCGGTGCGCATTACCTCCCCGGGTGATTCCGATCGTCACTGCGGGGCAGCCGTCCGCCAGCGGCACATTCGCGTCGGTGCTGCCGGTTTCCAGGATACCCTGAACCCCCAATTGGGCCAGCGCCGCCAGCCCAGCCTGCACCAGGGGATGCTCTGCCGGGATACTTCCTGCCGGGCGATCGCCTACAACTTCGACTTGGAAGCTGAGATCCTCGCTCGTCAGGTCGGCGACATGGCCGCGCACCTGCTGCTCCAACTGGGCCAGCGCTTGCGGCGATTCGGAGCGCATATCCAGCCACATGCCCGCGCTGGTGGCAATCACGTTGATTCCCTGACCGCCTTCGAGCATGCCGATATTGTAGGTGGTGCGGGGAGCCTGAGGCGGGTCGAGGGCCAGGATGCGGCTGCCGAGCTGAATGATGCCGTGAATCGCACTCTGGCGGCCATAATGCAGCCAGCTGTGCCCGCCGGCGCCCGCAGTGGTGATATGCAGCCGCCGCACCGCAATGCCCGCATGATAGATGTGCCCGAAGGCCAGCCCTTCGAGATTGACAACGCTGTGAATACGGGATTTTAAGGTCTCGTAGGCTGCTTTGATACCACCCAGGTCGCCGAGACCTTCTTCGCGGCTGGTCGCGACGAACCAGATGTCGCGATCCGGCACGATATTCTGCCCGCACACAAAAGCCAGCAGGCCCAGCATACCGCCTAACCCAAAGCAGTTGTCCCCCAGGCCAGGGCCATAAATCAGATTGGCTTCCCGGCGCTGAGTCAGATCGGCGTCGGCAGGGAAGACAGTGTCGGTGTGCGCCGAGACCATCAGGGCGGGGTGATCCGAATTTTTGCCGGGCAGACGTCCGTAAGCATTGTAAACGGAGTCGATGTGGAGATCGCGGAGGTCAAACTGGCGATACAGGTCGATCACGTAGTTGGCGCGCGCCTTTTCTTGGAACGTCGGCGCAGGAATCTGCTGGAGCGTGGTGGATTGGTCAATCGTGTACTGAGTGATTGTGGGTAGGATGCTCCAATCGAGCATTTGATCCAGTTTGGCTACCAGTTCGCGCATCGCATTTCCCTTCTGACAGGGTTAAAGTTAGTCCATCCATCTTTGGTCGATTCTTAAACATCAGGCTATAATCTCGATCCCCATTGTAGCCGGGAGGTGCTTCGTGAGTAATGCCAGAGTTCTGCTGATTGGGCGCAGCCAGGTAAAAGGCTCAGCGTTCCCGGCTTCGCTCAAGAAACGGTATCAACTCACCATTGTTCCTAACGGCAAACAGGCCGAACTGCTGGCTGCTCGCCAAAAACCCCATGTGATTGTACTTGATGCGGTTTCGCTGCGCACGCCCGGTGATCGAATGTGCCAGAGTCTGCGCCAGAAACTGCCTGATATTCCTATCGTCCACATTCATCCTGGCTCAGCCCAGAATAAAGGCAGCCCGGCGGACACCATTTTGTTCCAGCCGTTTTCGTCGCGCAAGCTCATCAACTGTATCGAGCGTTTGATCACGCTGAGCGATGACGAGGTGCTCATTTGTGGGCCGCTTACGCTCAATATTCCGCGCCGCACCCTGGCGACGCCGCAGCAGGAAACGCAGCTGACGCCGAAAGTGGCACTCCTGCTGGAGTTGTTTATGCGCCAGCCCAACCAGACCCTGGATCGTAAAGCGCTGATGGAAAAGGTCTGGCACACCGATTATATGGGTGATACTCGCACCCTGGACGTCCACATCCGCTGGATTCGCCAGGCCATCGAAACTAATCCTGGCAAACCCCAGTATCTCAAGACGGTGCGCGGGGTCGGCTACTGCCTGGATATTCCCGCTAACGGCAAACATTAATTACATACAAAAAGCCGACTATCAAGGAGTCGGCTCTCGGTGTATCCATGCGTACCGCAGCGTTTATTGGGCTTGCAGCGCGTGAAGCTGCTTCATCAGGCGCGATTTACGGCGCGCCGCGTTGCGCGGGTGAATAACCCCACGGCTGGCAGCCATGTCGAGATCCTGCACGGCTTTGCGGGTGGCTTCGATCGCCTCAGCCTTGTTGCCCGCAGCGATGGTGGCGCGGGCCTGCT
>JAIOHO010000718.1 GCA_019912905.1 Anaerolineae bacterium | reverse complement strand
GTGCTGGTGGGCATCGAGCCGCTGCCACCGACTGTGACCGTCGATCAGGGCGGCGAGCAGGTCGTGATGCCCCTGGCCGACGCCCAGGGCCGGGGCCTGCTGACCACCGAAGATTTGCAGCAGTACAGCCAGACTCCGCTGCTGCTGCTGCTGCCGGCCCAGAATCGGTTTGGACGCTTTACCACCGGCTCGGAGATTTCGCCCGAATACATGGCCCTGCTGCTCGCGCTGGTGGTCTATACTTCGGCGTTCATTGCCGAAATCGTGCGCGCTGGTATCCAGGCGGTGCCCCATGGACAGATCGAAGCGGCCCGCGCCCTGGGCCTTAAACAGCGGCAGTTACTGGGCATGGTGGTGCTGCCACAGGCGCTGCGGGTGATCATTCCCCCGCTCGGCAATCAATATCTGAACCTGTCGAAAAATTCCAGTCTGGCGATCGGCATCGGTTTTGCGGACATCTTCACCACTTCGACGACAATCATGAATCAGTCCGGCCAGACGATTACCGGGTTCCTGATTGTGATGCTTTTCTACCTGCTGCTGAGCCTGTCGATTTCCGGGGTGATGAACTGGGTCAACAGCCGCTTCCAGTTGGTGACGAGGTAACGCGCCATGACGACGATTCAGGAACGCCGTCCCGGGGTAATCAACGAGGCCTATTACGAGGAACCTGCCACCAAGCCGCCGCCTCTGCTGGCGGTTGGGCCGCTGGCCTGGGTCCGCGAGAATCTGTTCGGCTCGCTGATGGATACCTGCCTGACGATCGCCGGAACGCTGCTGGTCATCGGCGTCATCTGGTCTTTCCTGGCATGGGCCATCAGTTGGGCCAACTGGTTCTCGGTGACGCTGAACCTGCGGCTGTTTATGATCGGGCGCGTCGAGCAGTTCATGGATCTGCGTGCCCTGGTGCTGGCGTTGTTCATCTGCTTCATCCTTGGGGTGAATCTGGCGGCGCTGGCACGCGTGTCGCGGCGCGTGTGGGGCGCGTTGACCATCACCCTGGCGCTGCTGTATCTGCTGCCCGCACTCATCAATGCCACAGTCCCGCTGCCGCCGACATATCTGGCTGCCGGGCAAATCGAAATCGTCTCCGGTTCGGTCACCGAAGTACCGGTGCCCACCCTGGGTTTTATCGCCCACAGCGGCGAAACCATCACTATTCAGGTTGCTCACGGAATCGCCGACAGTGATGCGGCGCTGGAGAAACTTAACAGCTTCACCGACCGGGCCACCAACGCGATCCGCAACGCGGCAGAAAACCGGCTGGAAACGGAGGCCCGAATTGCGGAATTGAACACCCTGCTGGCCGGGGATACCCTGACTGTCCGTCAGCGCGAAGCTGCCAGCAGCGAACTCGCATCGCTGGAAGTGCCGCCGCCGGTCAACGAGGCGCTGGCCGTCAACCAGACGCCGGTCGATGTGCGCATTCTGGATGCCAATTTCGAACCGCTCGCCAGCGCCACCCTGACCACAGACACGGAACCGCTGACGATTGCGGTGCCCCGCGACGGCTGGTACATCCTCGAAAAATCGGTCGAGGGAAATGACTCCAGTGTCGATATCCTGGCGATCAACGGCGTCTATCCCATTCTGGAACGCAACTTCCTGCGCTCCGATCCAACCGACACCAACGCCGGTCCACAGCGCGTTTACCAGTACTGCCGCGCCACCGATATTTTTATGGTGGAAGGGGGTCGGCCTCGCATCGACGGTGAAGATATTCCCGCCATCGGAATCATCGACCACCAGTACAAAAATGCCCGCCCCTTCAGCGATTATCTGATTCTGATGCTGGCCCCCCTGCTCAACCAGATCCAACTGCCTGTCGCCCTGTTTGTGGCCCTGACTGCAATCGGCTACAGCGGCGCGCGCTGGGTCGATCGGCAGTTTTCACCCGCGTCCAAACCCCGCAGCACGTCGCGTCGTGCCGCCACCTGGTTATGGATCGTCCTGCCAGTTGTCGCCTTTATCCTGATTGCCGGGATCATGCCCAACGGTCCCTTACAGTTCAGCGATTCGCAGTTATGGGGCGGTCTGCTGCTCACGATGCTGCTGACAGCGGTCGGCATCGTCGGCGCATTTCCAATTGGCATCGCCCTCGCTTTGGGCCGCCGCAGTTCGCTGCCAGTTGTCAGCACCTTCAGCACGCTGTATATCGAAGTGGTGCGCGGTGTGCCGCTGGTCACGGTGCTGTTTATGTCGATGCTGCTGGTCCCCTTCGTCATTCCCTCCCTGGGTGGGCCGGATACCGCGCCGTACCGCGCGATGGTGGCCGTCACGCTGTTCAGTGCGGCGTACCTGGCGGAGAATGTGCGCGGTGGGCTGCAATCGCTGCCGCCGGGTCAGGAAGAAGCCGCCAAAGCTCTGGGTCTGGCAGGCTGGCAGATCACCCTGTACATCACGCTTCCCCAGGCGCTGCGGGCCGTCATCCCGGCGCTGGTGGGTCAGTTTATTTCACTGTACAAGGACACGTCGCTGGTTGCCATCGTCGGGCTGATTGACCTGACCGGTGTCACCAAAAACGTGGCCGCGCAGACGGAATTTCAGAGTCTGCTGCGCGAGACCTATGTCTTTATTTCGGTCATCTACTTTATCTTCAGCTACGTGATGTCCGTGGTTAGCCGCCGCATCGAAGCCAGCGGGTCGGGCGCAGCACGGCGGGTGTGATAGCAAGCCGAAATGCCGGGTATGGCTGAGGCTTACAATCTATCCGCCAACCACTAGGGTCAAGGTGCTTATACCCTTCAGCGTATGCCTTGCCCAGGGTGATGCAGGCATCGCCCTTACGAAAGCGGTGTATGGATAGACATTGAGGGATAGAGGTCGGAACGATGAACGCCCAGAAAATAGAAGAGAAGCCCAAAACGGAAATTGCCGGTGATGAGCCGATCATTATCTGCCGCAGCGTCAACAAGTGGTTCGGCGAATTTCACGTACTGCGCGACGTCAGCGTAGAGGTCGCCCCCAAGGAAGTGGTCGTCGTCATCGGCCCCTCCGGTTCGGGTAAATCGACCTTTATCCGCTGCATCAACCGCCTCGAAGAACATCAGGAAGGCCAGATCATCGTGGACGGCATGGAACTGAGCCATGACGTCCGCAACATCGCCGCCGTCCGGCGCGAAATCGGCATGGTGTTCCAGCAGTTTAACCTGTTTCCGCACCTGACCGTCCTGCAAAACATCACGCTGGCCCCCACCAAAGTCCGCCGCCGCTCGCGGGATGATGCCGATACCAAAGCGATGCAGCTTCTGGAACGCGTAGGCATCCCCGAACAGGCCAATAAGTATCCCGGCCAGCTCTCCGGCGGCCAGCAGCAGCGCGTCGCCATTGCTCGCGCCCTGGCGATGGAACCCAAGATCATGCTCTTCGACGAGCCGACCTCCGCGCTCGACCCGGAGATGATCAAGGAAGTGCTGGACGTGATGAAAGAACTGGCACACAGCGGCATGACCATGATCGTGGTCACGCACGAAATGGGCTTCGCGCGCGAAGTAGCCGACCGCGTCCTGTTTTTCGATCAGGGGCGCATCGTCGAGCAGGGCACGCCGGACTATTTCTTCGAGAGTGCCCAGCACCCACGCACCAAGCTGTTCCTCAGCCAGATTCTTTAGCGACTTCGTTCAGGTCCACCAGGCGGCGATACGTCGCCTGAAGCATGAGCGCATCGGCGGTATGGAACGGCTGCGGCGCTTCGACGACGCACGTCCCCTGAACCCCAAAGTCCACCCAGGCTTGCAGCAGGTCGCGGTAGCGCAGGTCGGCCTCGTTCAGGGGTAGATGTTCCTTCTCGCCTTTGGCAGTATAGGCGATGCCGCTCATGTGAAAATGCAGGTGATGCAGTCCGTCCTCGCCCAGCAGGTCGCGCACAGTCACCAGCGCGGCGGCAAATTCGTCGTAGCTGTTGAACGCGCCGCTGCCGGTGCGGGCGTGCAGGTGCGCCCAGTCGATGCACGGGGCGACACCGGGCACGTCGCGGCTGAGCCGGACGACTTCCTCCAGGTTGCCGAACATAGCCCCCTTGCCCATCGTCTCCGGTCGCAGGGTCACCTTAATGCCTTCATCCCGCAGCCGACTCGTGAGTTCCAGCAGATGGTCCCTGGCCCGTTCGTAAACCTGCTCCGGCGGCTGGCTGTGATAACTGCCCGGATGGAAGATAATATCCTTCGCCCCCGCCAGGCAGCCCTTGCGCGCGGCGGCCAACAGCCGTTCGTCACTTTTCGCCATGAGTTCGTCGGTCTGGCTGTTGAGGTTAATGAAGTAAGGCGCATGGATGCTGAGCGATACCGCCTGGTCAGCCGCCGCCGCCTTGATTTCGGCGCAGGTCTGGTCGCTGACGCGCACGCTGCGCACCCAGGCGATTTCCAGGTGATCCAGCCCAAGCTGGCGGATGTGTTCGATAGCGGCGACCGTGCCGCTGCCAGGGGTAGTCTGCGGCGCGCCGACCGTCCCAAAACGAATGAGTTCGCTACCGGTCAAAAGGGTACCTTTCCTACAGGGTGGAAATGCGCTTGTTAGTTCTATTCACTATACTATACTTAACAGGATGGACCTTGCGAGGCGTTTCGTCTGGACAGCTTCCGGGTTACAGCGTGTAAAACTTGGGATAGATAATGACGTATATGGATTATGGAACGGATTAACGAGACTGCAAAAACCGGGACTGACATGAGCGCCAATACTGAGCGACTGCCTTACCCTAAAGGCTTATCGCGCTATCTGATTCGCCTGCCGATCTGGGTCTACCAGTCGGGGTTGGGGCGGCTGATGAGCGGCATGCGGCTGATGGTGCTGACCACGTGGGGACGCCAGAGCGGGCTTCCGCGCCACACCGCCATCGAATACCGCACGCATGGCAGCAAAATCTACGTCGTGTCGGCCTGGGGGCGGCGGCCCAACTGGTATCGCAACCTGATCGCCCAGCCGGTCGTGCGAGTCCGCTTAGGTCGGCAGACCTTTAGCGCGCGCGCTCAGGTAGTGGAAGATGCCGGGGAAGCGCTGCGCGTGCTGTACCTGTTTCGCAAGCGTGCGCCGTTCATCTACGATCCGATCCTGACCTATCTGAGCGATCATCAATCGGTCAATTCGCGCACCCTGCCGGATGTCTCACACAAGTTTACCATCGTGCGGCTGGACCCCTCCAGCGAGGTGGTCGGGCCACCCGCGGTGGACACGAATCTGAAATGGATGTGGCTGGTGCTGGGGTTGGCGCTCATCCTCCTGGCGCGCATCTTCGCCAGCCGGGGCCGGGCAAAATGACCGACGTGGTCCAGCTTCAGCGGCGGCTGCGGGTCGCGCTGCAAAACGACGACCACGCCGCAGCCATCGACTGCCTGAAAGAAGCCGCCCAACTCGCGCATCAGGCCGGGGACCGGGCAGCGGAAGGCCGTCACCTGGGCAATCTGGCGCTGCTGTACAACCGCCTGGGCCAGCCCCACGACGCGCTGCGCTGTTTCGAACGCGCCCTCCAACTGGTGCGGGCCGATGGCGACCGCGTGACCGAAGACGGCCTGCTCGGAAATATGGGCAATATTCTGCGTGAACTGCGCCGTTTCGACGAAGCGCGCGACTATCTGCATGCGGCCCTGCAAATTGCCGCCGAAATTGGCGATGTGCGCGGGCGGGGGATCTGGCTGAGCAACCTGGGACTGGTCCATGATGATCTCGGCCAGCCGGAACAGGCCATCGAATATCACAGCCAGTCGATCGTCGTGGCCCGGCAGTTACGCGACCAGCGCGGGCTGGCAGCGCGCCTGCGCAAGCTGTCCGATTCCTTTCTGTCCGCAGGCAACCCCATCGAGGCGTTGAAATGCCTGGGTGAAGCGCTGACAATCTACACCGACATCAACGATCAGCAGGAAATGCTGGATGGGCTGATCGCCGGGGCCGGTATTCACAGCGACCTGGGCCGGGCCGCGCAGACTCCACCGGAAGCCCGCATCTATTTCCAGAATGCCCTGGATTATTATCGTCATGCCCTGTCCCTGGCGCATGCCCAGGCCAAACGCACTGCCGAGGCGCTGGTGCTGGCGCGCATGGGCGATGTGCTGCTGACGACCGGCGATCACACCAGTGCGCTGGTTCATCTCCAACTGGCGCACCAGTTGTGCGGCGAGCTGGGCATGACCGAGTGGCAAACGGCGGTCGCCCACAGCTTGCAGCAGCTTACCCAGGTGAAGTAACGGATGTATCGGCAGCAGCGCGGCGGCGGAGCCACCTTCCTGATCGTGATCGTGCTGGGCCTGGTGGCAGGCATCGGCTATCTGGCCTATGACAGCGGCCTGTTCGCGCCGCAAACAAGCATCGCAGTCACCCCAACCGTCGAACCTACCGGAAGCCCGCTGCTTGCGGCCCCGGCTATTACTCCCAGCGCTGCGCCGCAGATCGCCGCCGAAATCACCCAGGGAGCCAGATTCTATGCGCCGACGGCGGGCATCGCCAGCAGCGTGATCGAAGCCTACCTGAACGGCACCAGTTGGGATGTCGCGGAGTTGGGATTCAGCATCGGACATTTGCAGGGCACGGCCTGGCTAAATGTGCCGGGCAATATCGTGCTGGCCGGACACGTCGAGATGGCCGACGGGCGGGCGGGTATTTTCGCCCGTCTGAACAGCCTGAATATTGGCGACCCGGTTACGCTGTCGCAGGCCGGGGAAGAACGCACCTATCAGGTTACTCAGAAATTCGAAACCGCGCCCGACGACCTGGCCGTGCTCTATCCGTCGCAGTCTGAACAGCTCACGCTCATCACCTGCTCGAACTACGACTTCCTCAAGGACACGTATGCTACCCGCTACGTGGTCATTGCCGAACGGGTGGCCTGACTCGCCTCTACACGCGGATGCGCCGCAGCCAGCGGATATAATCAGCCGAATCCGGGATATGGACCGGCAGGTGGCGGTACATCGGGCGCGGGGGGGCGACCAGGATGACCTCCAGCATCCCACCGAGGTCCATCGGCTCCGGGGTCGGAAAGCGGGCCGGGCTAATCCAGGCGTCGTCGCTGAGGGCGGCGATCGTCTCCCGCAGGCGCGCCTGAGTCATTTCCCATTCTTCCAGCATCTGCGGCAGAGTCAGCGGGCGGCGGACCGCGATCCCGCCATAATGGATGTCGCGGCTGCGGATCGGGTCGCGCATAGCCTCAGTGATCCAGTGTTTTTCGCCCTGCTGCCAGGCGTCCACCGCTTCGACGGCGTAGACTTCATAGGTGACCAGGTGCGCCAGCAGGTCCTTGAACGATAATTCCTGGTCGGCATACAGG
>JAIOHO010000717.1 GCA_019912905.1 Anaerolineae bacterium | reverse complement strand
CTGGTGATCGGGCTGGCAGCGGCGGCGTACCGGGCCATCGGGCGGCGGATCCAGCATGATCGCTATTTGCTGGTGCTGACGCTGCTGTCGGTCGGCTGTCTGGGTCTGCTGATGACCCACAACAATCCCTATTACTGGATTTTCCTCATGCCGTTCATCGCTCTGCTCGGCGGCGGGCTGATCGCGATGCTGGGGGGCGTGTCATCCCGGATGAACCTGGCGCAGGCGGCGGCGGTGCTCCTGCTGATCGCCCTGCTGGTGAGCTTTACATTGACCGCCGTGACGGAGCAGAATTCCGATGAACTGATTGCGCTTGGCTACACCCTGGACGATCTGCTGCCGCCGGAGATCGACACGGTGGCCGCCTGGCAGATTTATTTCTATGGCCTCTACCCACGCGTGATGATCTCGACGGAGAATTTTTACATGGCCCCGGTCGATGAGTGGCAGGGGGTGAAGCTGCCTCAGGCGGTCATCGTGACTCAGGGGTTGGATGATACTTACGAGGCGCTTCTGGCCTATGTGCAGGCGGAGGACATGCAGCCGGCCTACTGCTTCCCGCTGCGGGACCCGATCTATGGGAAGCCCAGCACGGTGACGGTGTATCTGCCACCTGAATATCTGCCGGAGGAATCTGCTAACACCTGCGGGGCGGCGGCGGCGGGCTAATGACTCAATCGCTGCGGATGACTCGTTCGGCCAGCTTGAAGGCCCCTACGGTGATGACCATCGGCAGCAGCACCGGCAGGACGAACTCGACCAACACGCGCAGTTCAGGCGACAGCGGCAGCAGGCGCGGCAGGTTGATGAGCAGAAAGTAGAAGAACCCCAGTCCAGCCAGCGACAGCAGCGCCGGGGTGCGTACCGGCACGATTGATCCGATGGCGATGGCGCAGGCGGCCAGCATCACCGGCTCGACGACCAGGCGGACGACGCACGTCACCAGCCCCAGACCCAGCGCCAGCCGCGAGAGAATGCTGGCTTCCTCAAACGGCCAGTAAGCGGCGTATTGCAGGCCGATCACCGGCAGTGTCAGCAGCACCGCACCCATCACGATCAGGCCCAGATCCTCGATCTGCCGCCAGACCCCGGCAGCCGCCTTGCTGTAGAGGATATGGCGCAGCGGCATGGGCGTGGTGCGCAGCAGCGACATGGTGTGGTTGTGCTGCTCGTCGACGATCATGTGCACGGTAAATGCGCCGACGCCCACCAGCACCCGCCCGTACCACAAAAATAAAAACGGCAGCAGCACCAGCGCGACCGGCAGGACCGTGAACAGCAGCGGCAGCAGAATGGGCACCACCACCGAGACGGCAATCAGGCCGAACTGCGCCAGCATCAGCCGCGTGAGCAGGTCCATTTCCAGCGGCAGGACTTTCCAGTGGACGCCCAGGTGCCGCCGCACGATCGGGTTCGACCGCCTGGCCCAGATGGGCAGACGCCGGTCGATGCTGGGGGTAAATTCTGCCCAGAAGGGCGCTTTTTTGGATGAGATGGTGGATTGCACGGCACTCACATTTGAATCTGATCGACAGGTTTACCCATTATATACCCCGGCCCGGGGCGCTGCGTTCAAAGCGTGCCCGGCCTTCAGCAGCACTGATGGTCATCCACAAAGACTGTGACATGCTGGCCGTTGTCGAGAGCGGCCAGGCTGCCGCCGTAGACTGCCGCCAGCACTTCCGGTGTGTAGACGGTATTGGGGGAACCATAAGCGACCAGACGGTAGCGCAGCGCCAGCACCCGGTCGAAGCGCTGAAAGGCCAGCCCCAGATCGTGGGTACTCAACAGGATGGTCATGCCTTCTTTCTGGAGTGTATCCAGCACGGCCATCATTTCCACCTGCGCGCTGGCATCCACGCCGCTGAAAGGTTCGTCCAGGATCAGCACTTCCGCTTCCTGGACCAGCGCGCGCGCAATAAACACCCGCCGCCGCTGCCCGCCGCTCAGTTCGCCGATCTGACGCCCGGCCAGGTCCGACAAACCCACGCGATCCAGCGCCGCATCGACCGCCTGCCAGTCGGCCCGGCGCGGCCACATCAGCCAGCCGATGCGTCGGATACGGCCCATCATGACCACATCGCCCACCGTCACCGGAAAATCCCAGTTGACTGCTTCGTACTGCGGCACGTAGCCGGGAGTCCGGTGGGCCTTGATTTCCCCGGCACGCGGCTGAAGCAGGCCCATAATGGCCTTCATCAGCGTCGATTTGCCTGCGCCGTTAGGACCGATGACGGCCACCTTCTCGCCCGGATAAACGTCGAAGCTGACCTCCTCGATCCCGGCATCCTGATCGTAGAGCACGGTCAGATTACGAACGCTCAGGGCTGGTTCGACCGAGCCGACCGCCTCGGCAGATTCGATTACGGGTTCGTGAATGAGCATAGAGCTACCTGTCAAACCAGTGGGTGAGCGTCAGGGTGGCAGTGATGATTCCCACCGCCAGGAAAAGCATGATATACAGCGGGATGGCTTCGCCAATCAAGGTGTAAGCCGCCAGCGCAATACACAACGTCGCTGCAATGAACTCGATTCGATCGATCATAGCTCGGCCCAACCCGGCTCGCTAATACCTATCCTTCATTATAGCATAGGTGGGTCCGAGCCTTAACAGGGCTGCTTTCCGGCGGGTGCATTTCAAGTTAGGGGCAAAGAGTTAGAATAGGAGGATGACAGAAGCAGAGACAGGTAATTGTTCAATGCCCACACAAGCGGACGATCTGAAAAAGCGACTACAAGATCGCGCATCTGAAGCCATAGAGAAAC
>JAIOHO010000716.1 GCA_019912905.1 Anaerolineae bacterium | reverse complement strand
GGCCTATGCCTTCGACCTGCCCGTTACCCAGATGAACTGCCCCGCCAATTACCTGGCGCATGTCGCCGCCTGTCTGCCCAATCACATCCACATGGAAGTCGTCGATGCCGGGCGCGACAAAGCTATGATCTGCGATCATCGCATCGAGGACGGTTGGATCATTCTGAGCGACGCACCCGGCCTGGGCATCGCCTTCGATGAAGCCCAGCTTAGCCCGCTGCTGGTCGAGAAGCCATCGCCTGCGCCGCGTTCGGGCCGCCGGGTTGGAGCTGCCCTGTACCAGCTTCCTGCCACAGCGGAAGAACTGGCGCATTAGGCGGGAAATGGCCTCTACTGAAGGCCTCTCAACAGCGCTATACTATCCGCTTGCGGGGATCTCAGCGATACCTGATGGAACAAGAAACAATGAGATTTTGCTGTTCATTTGAAGTTGAGGAGTTAACTCTATGCATACGACGGCTCTGGTAGGCTGCGCGCACATCCACACCCCCGGATTTGTCAAGCGCGTCAACGAACGCGCCGATGTTCGGGCCAAATATGTTTGGGATCATGACACGGATCGGGCCGAAAAACGGGCCAGCGAGTTAGGCGCGGCGCGGGTGGCCGAGCTGAGCGAAATCTGGACGGACCCGGAAGTCGAGTCGGTCATCATCTGCTCGGAAACGCGGCTGCACGAAAATCTGGTCAAGTACGCCGCCGCCGCCAAAAAACACCTGTTTGTTGAGAAGCCGCTGGGCATGGGGGCGCGCGACGCCTATGACATGGCGCGCATCATCGACGACGCTGGGGTCCTCTTTCAGACCGGCTATTTCATGCGCGGTAATCCGGTGCATCAGTTCCTGCGCGAGCATATTCAAAAAGGCAGCTTCGGCAAAATCACCCGCCTGCGCCATACCAATTTCCACTCCGGCTCTCTGGGCGACTGGTTCACCCCGGAATGGCTGTGGATGACTGACCTCGAACAGGCCGGAATCGGCGCATTCGGCGACCTGGGCACCCACTCACTCGACATCATGATGTGGCTGCTGGGGGATGTCGAACGGGTCACCGCAGAAATCGCCAGCGTGACCGGGCGCTACGGCGACCTGGATGAGACTGGCGAAGCGCTGCTCAAGTTCCGCAGCGGCATCATCGGCAGCCTGGGCGGTGGCTGGGTGGACGTGGCGCACCCTGTCAGCGTCATCCTGAGCGGCACCGAGGGGCATGCTTACGTCGCCAACCGCGACCAGTTGTATTTCAAGAGCCAGCATGTCGATGGGGTCGATGGCGAATCCCCCTGGACAGACCTGCCTGCCGCCTGGCCGCATGCCTTCGAACTGTTCTTCGACGCGGTCACCGGCAGAGAAGGCATCTCCCTGGTCACACCGCAGGAAGCTGCCGCGCGCAGCGCCGTCATGGAAGCCCTGTATCAGGCCGCCGGAGAACATACCTGGGTGCAGCCCGCGGGCGATTAGAGGTCGCGGCGTTCGTGCCGTTTTATTGGAAACTAAACTTCACACAGAGGAGATTTGGATGGCTACGCTGAAAGTAGGGGTCATCGGGGTCGGCGGCATCGCACGAGTCCACATGCCCGGGTGGGCCGCTTCGGAGCATGCCGAGGTCATCGCCGGCAGCGATATTTCCGAGACCTTCCTGGATCAGTGGGGGCAAGCCAATGGCGTCACGAAGCTGACGACCAGGGCCGAAGAGCTGATCGCGGACCCCGACATCGACATTATCGACATTTGCACGCCCAACATGTACCACGCGCCGCTGGCGATCGCCGCGATGGAAGCCGGAAAACACGTCATCTGCGAGAAGCCGCTGGCCCCCACGCCCGCCGAAATCCTGAAAATGATCGAAGCCCGCGACCGCACGGGCAAGATGCTGATGACGGCGCAGCACTTTCGCTTCAAGGGCAATTCCCGCGCGCTCAAGGCGGAAATCGACGCCGGTGCGCTAGGGGATATTTACCACGCTCGCAGCTGGATGCTCCGCCGTGATGGGCTGCCGGTGCGCCCCGGTTTCCTGCTCAAACAGCACAGCGGCGGCGGCGCAACCATCGACATCGGCGTGCATATCCTCGACCTGACGTTGTGGATGATGGGCAACCCCAAACCGGTCGCCGTGACCGGCGTGGCACGCACGCAGCTTGCCAAACTGCCCGGCGCGTTCAGCCGCTGGGGAGACATCCCACAGACCATGGACGTCGAAGAAATGGCGATGGCCTACGTGCGTTTCGAGAACGGCGCAACCATGATCCTCGAAATCAGTTGGATGCTGCATCACGACACGCAGGGCGAAGATATGCAGATGTGGCTGTACGGGATGCACGGCGGCAGTCACTGGCCCAAGTGCGAAATCTACAGCACCAATTACGAAACACACCAGCACTATAACCGGACCTTGCAGCGGGCAGTCGACACAATGGAGCCGCACGCCCTGGAATGTGTCGAGTTCGCCCAGGCGGTCGTCGAGGGCGCGCCCTCACCGGTTCCGGCGGAGCAGTCGCTTCAGGTGTTGACCATTCTGGATGGGATTTACCGCAGCCAGCAATCTGGCAGCGAAGTGCGCCTGGACCTCTAAGGAGTCAGATTAACCATGACACTCAAAGTCGGCATCATCGGTGTCGGCGGGATCGCCCGAACCCACATGCCCGGTTGGGCAGCTTCGGAACATGCCGAGGTCGTCGCTGGGAGCGATATTAACGAACTCGCCCTGCAAAAATGGGCCAACGATCACAGTGTCCAAAAGCTGTATACCAAAGCTGAGGACATTCTCAACGATCCTGGCATCGACATCATCGACATCTGCACGCCCAACCGCTACCACGCGCCGCTGGCGATTGCCGCCCTGCGCGCTGGAAAGCACGTCATCTGCGAGAAGCCGCTGGCCCCCACACCTGCTGAAATCCGCGACATGATCGCCGCCCGCGACGAAGCGGGCAAATTACTGATGACCGCGCAGCACTTCCGTTTCAAGGGCAATTCGCGCGCGCTCAAGGCCGAAATCGACCAGGGCACGCTCGGCGATATTTATCATGCTCGCAGTTGGATGCTGCGGCGGGCGGCGTTCCTGCCCGGCCCTGGCTTCGTGCTCAAACAGCACAGCGGCGGCGGCGCGACGATCGACATCGGCGTCCATATCCTCGATCTGACGCTGTGGATGATGGGCAACCCCAAACCGATCGCAGTCAGCGGCATTGCCCGCACCGAGCTGGCGCACATGCCGGGCCAGTTCAGTGTGTGGTCGCCCAATCCAATCCCGCCGGAATGGGATGTCGAGGAGTTTGCCGCCGCGTTCGTCCGCTTCGAGAACGGCGCGACGCTGATCCTCGAAGTCAGTTGGCTGCTGCACCACGATACGCAGGGCGAGGACATGCAGATGTGGCTGTATGGGACACGCGGCGGCAGCCACTGGCCCAACGCGATCATCTATTCCACCCACTACGAGACCCGGCAGCATATCAACCAGACCTTGCAGATCACGCGGGACACAGTCGAGCCGCACGCCCTGGAATGCATCGAATTCGCCAGCGCGGTGGCCGAAGGCGCACCCTCGCCTGTACCGCCGGAGCAGTCGCTTCAGGTCCTGACGATTCTGGACGGCATCTACCGCAGCCAGACCAGTGGCAAGGAAGTTCGCCTGGATCTGTAGGCGGCTGTTTTTTGGAGACACGATGGGCGCATGACAGTGCGTCCATTCGTTTGAATCGGAGCAGGCAGGTTGACTGAACTCCCTTCCGCAGTGGAGCCGCTCCTGGCGGACTACCGCACGCTGCTGGAGCGCGAACTGCCCGGTTTGATGGCTGGGCTGTATGTGCACGGCTCGATTGCGCTGGAGGCTTTCAACCCCGGTTTCAGCGACGTGGATTTCATCACCGTGGTGAGCCGCCGCTGCAATTTCGATGACCTTCAGCGCCTGGCGAAAATTCACCAGCAGCTGCACCAGCACTATCCCCGCCCGCCGCTGGAGGGCAGCTATCTGCAATGGCCCGACCTGGGGAAATTCGAGGATGCGATCCCGCCCTCGCCCTGCTTCCACGACCGCCAACTGCACCCGGCAGGGCATCATGACGTGAACGCCGTGACCTGGTGGGTGCTCAAACACCGGGGACTGACTCTGGTCGGCCCGGAGCCAGCGGACCTGGATTTCTCGGTGGATTGGGATATGCTCATGGACAGGATGCGGGCGAACCTCAACACCTACTGAGTTCGCTTCGCGCAGGACCCACAGCGCATCCTGTGGTTAGGGTCAGACTGGGGCATTCAATGGGCGGTCCTGGGCGTACTGCGCCAGTTCTACAGTTTCCGGGAGGGGGCCATCACCTCCAAGGTCGGGGCCGGAGACTATGCCCTCCAGCACCTGCCACCCACCTGGCATCGGCTGATTCAGGAGGCTCTGAACATTCGGACTCAAAGCGGCCAATGTCTGTATCGTTCTCGGCTGCTGCGCATGATGGAAGCCGTCCGGTTTATGCGCTATATCATCCAGACCTGTAACCTGCATTTTGCCTGACCTAAGCGGTCCAGCCTGCACACAAGGAGTAGTCCATTATGAAACGCTCGGAAGTCAACACGATTATTCGTGAGGCCGATGCCTTCGTGAAATCGTTTCAGTTCCACCTACCGCCGTTCGCCTACTGGACGCCGGAGGACTGGCGCAAAAAAGGGCCGGAAGCGAAAGAAATCGCCGATCACAAGCTGGGCTGGGACGTCACCGATATGGGCCAGGGGCGCTACCATGAACTCGGTCTGACGCTGTTCACCATCCGCAACGGCGCGCCGGAGAACCTGAAAAGTGGGCGCGGCAAGACCTATGCCGAAAAGCTGCTGATCGTCGGCGTCAACCAGATCACGCCCTTCCATTTCCACTGGCAGAAGACCGAGGACATCATCAACCGGGGCGGCGGCAAGCTGCGCATCCAGCTTTACAACTCGACGCCGGACGAGAAGCTGGAAGAAGGCAGCGAAGTCACCGTCAGCCTGGATGGGGTCGTCCACACCCTGCCCGCCGGGTCGATCGTCACCCTGCTGCCGGGCGAGAGCATCACCCTGCCGACCGGCTTGTATCACAAATTCTGGGCGGAGGAAGAGCGGGTGCTGTGCGGCGAAGTCTCGACGGTCAATGACGACCTCACCGACAACTGCTTCCTCGATGCGCTGGGCCGCTTCTCCGACATCGAAGAGGATGAGCCGCCGCTGTATCTGCTGGTGGGCGACTACGGGACGTATTACCTGTATGCCGATTAACGACCTGGCAGGGATCAGGGGCGCGGTGCGCCGTGCCCCTAAGCAATAATCGTCACTTCCGCCGCGAGGCCGAAATGATCCGATGGGTATAAATTCGGGTCATCAGCGTGCCCCTGATCCGCGATCATTCGCGCTTCCTGAACCTGCAACCGGGCCGCATCGCAGAAAATATAATCGATGCACAGGTCCGGTCCCTCCCAGCGGTCCGCCACCAGCGGTGTCGGGAAGGTAATCGGGTGCTGGCGGTGCAGGGTGAAATAGGCGGAATTCAGGCGCGCTTCTGCCGCAGCGATAGTGGTGCTCTCCGGCAGGGCGTTCATATCGCCCGTCAGCACCCAGCCCGAGTCGGCACGGCTGAACATCCAGTCCAGCAGAGCTTGCATCTGCGCCAGGCGAATGCTTTCATCTTCGATCGGGCGATGATGCAGATGCGTGTTGGCGATATGCACCCGCTGGCCGTCCACCTCGACTGTAATGCGCTGCGCGACCCGTTCGCCTTCCGGCAGTTCCAGGCGTTCCTGATCGAGTATCGGCAGACGCGACAGGAGTGCCACCCCTTCAACCGGCTGCGGACCCCACTTTGGCTCGACGTAGACCGTGTATTGCCGCGCCGGTTCGCGCGCATTCACCGCCTCGGCAATACGCTGGGCCTGCTGGATCGGAAGATAGACTTCCTGAAGGCCGACGACATCGGCCTGTTCCCGGGACAGGGTATCGACCACCAGCGGGAAACGGTCCTCCCAGCGATCCTGATTATGCCGTAAATTGAGAGTGGCGATTTTCATCTGCGCTGCGCTCCTGAAAAATGCTGGCTGATCACCCGCGCATTGTTCTCGATGGTGCGGCTCCCGTCCACGTCCAATACCCGCAGTTGGCGGGCTGCGGCCTCCTGCCGGACGTGCTGGGCGGTCGCCTGATCGCGGTTCATCCAGTTCTGCAACGCCAGCTCAGGCTGCGAACACTGGGCCAGAATCTGGGCCACCCATGCACCGCGCTGCGGGTAAAACTCGAACTGAAACGCCGCAGTGGGGATTACCCAGATGGCCCGGCGGGGATCGGTGAGGACCTCCGCCACGAATTCGGGCATCAACGCCGTCCCTTCCACCAGCACCGAACGGTCGCGCGGCAGCGAGCGCAGGTCATCCAGAATCATCGGGAATTCTTCGGCATAAATGTCGATGACCTGCTTCATCAGCACATCGGGTGAGCGCATCCAGAACGCATTCCAGTCCATCGTGGCACCAGAGCCAGCGCTCAGGTGTGGCTGAAGGTCGGCCTGTGCCTGCCGCACATGGCGTTCGTAGGCTTCGTCGCAGTGATACACCTGCCAGTTGCATCGGGCAGCCAGCATATCGGCAATCGAACTTTTCCCGGAACAGGGCGAGCCGCCCATCCAGTAAACATGATCGAAATGATGACTCACGCGCCCTCCAAAAAGAAACCCCGGCGCGGTGCCGGGGTCCGTGGTCTTGCGTTCGTTCCGTCAGTTCCCCAGGGCAGGTTCCGCTTCCAGGCTGCTGCCGTAGGGATCGTACTGCTTTTCCAGTTCGTCGCGGAACTGCTTGGTGTACAGCCGGTAGTAATGCCCTCGCTGGTGCAGCAGTTCGTGATGGCTGCCCATCTCCTCGATACGGCCATCATTGAGCACCAGGATACGATCGGCGCGTTTGATGGTCGAAAGCCGGTGCGCAATCACAAAACTGGTCGAGCGCTTCATCAGGGTGTCCATCCCCTGCTGGATGAGCGCCTCAGTCAGCGTATCGACCGAGCTGGTCGCCTCATCCATGATGAAGATGTCCGGCTGGGCCAGCACCGCGCGGGCCAGGCTCACCAGTTGTTTCTGGCCGACAGATAACAGAGTACCGCCTTCACCGACCTGGGCCTCATAACCCTCCTCCAGTGTAGCGATGAAGTCATGCGCGCCTGCCAGTTTAGCGGCCTCGATAATTTCCTCGTCGGTCGCTTCCAACCGGCCATAGCGAATGTTCTCGCGGATCGTGCCCGAAAACAGGTGCGGCGTTTGCAGCACCATGCCGATGCGCGACTGGATACCCCGCAAGGTGAACTCGGTGTAGTCGTGTCCGCCGATGCGGATCGCCCCATGCCTCGGTTCATAGAAGCGGCAGATCAGATTGACGATTGTGGATTTACCTGCACCGGTAGGACCCACGATCGCGATGGTCTCCCCCTGGCGCACGCGCAGCGAAAAGTCGCGCAGCACCGGTTTGTCCGCCTCATAGTAGAATTCCACCTGGTCAAACTCAATTTCCGCTGCGATTGAACCCGGATCGTAGGCATTGGGTCGATCCACAATCTCCGCCTCGGTATCGACCAGTGAAAACGTCCGCTCTGCCGACGCAATCGCCTGCTGCATCGAGGCATAAACCCGTGCAATGTCCTGAATCGGCCACAACATGAAGGTCACGTAGGAGATAAACGCCTGAATACCGCCGATGGTCATCATGCCCGTCTGGGCGAACTGTCCACCGCGCAGCACGATGATGCCCAGGGCAATCGCGCTGACAAACTGCACGGTCGGCAGGAACAGCGCCGAGAGGTAGGCCGCACGGAACGAGGCCTGGTACATGTCTTCGGTCAGTTCACCGAATTCTTCCAGGTTCTTCTTTTCACGTCGCAGGGCTTTCACCACACGCACGCCGGTGATATTCTCGTTGTAGGACCCGGTGATCTTCGAGTTGATCTTGCGCGCCAGCCGGAACTGCACGATGATTTTCTGCTTGAACCAGGCGGACAGCACCACCAGCACCGGGATCAATGGCACGACGATGATTGCCAGCCGCCAGTTAATCAGCAGCATGAAGAACACCCCGGTCGAGATGTTCATCACCGCCCAGGTGGTATCCAGCAAGCCCCAGGTGACCAGTTCGGCGATACGCTCCGTGTCGGATGTCAGGCGGGACATGATCCAGCCAACCGGCGTGCGGTCGAAGTAGCTGAACGACAATTCCTGCAAATGATCGAACAGCTTCTTGCGCAGGTCGTACTGAACCCGATGGCCGAGAATGCCCGCCAGGTAGATGAACGAAAACACCCCACAGGCGAATACCGACGCGATTCCGATATACGTAGCCAGCAGACCCTTCAGCGCTTCGGGATCGGCGGGCATGATGGCCTCGTCGATGATGCGTTTAGTCAGCAGCGTGAAGTACGACTCCAATATCGAGACCGTGGCGACGGCCAGCAGAAAACCCGCCACCCATTTCCAATGGGGCCGCACCAGGCCGAAAATCCGTACCAGTGTCCGCCCGTCGAACTTCGAGTCGAATTCCTCTTCATCGAAATAGCTGTTATCAGGCACTGGCAACCTCCCTCTCCAGTTCGTCTTCAATGCGCGCCTGCACATCATAAACCTGCCGGTAGACACCCGGTTGGGCTATCAATGTGTCGTGGGTGCCGCGCTGGATGATGCGGCCTTTGTCCATCACGAGGATCAAATCCGCCGCCATCAGGCTCTGGACACGGTGAGCGATTACAAACGTGGTCCGGTTCTTCATCAAGCGGTTCAATGCAGAACGAATTTCCGCCTCGGTTTCAGTATCGACTGAAGACGTCGAGTCATCCAGAATCAGAATGCGCGGGTTTTTCAAGAGTGTCCGCGCCAGCGCCACGCGCTGCTTTTGACCGCCGGACAGCGTCACCCCGCGTTCGCCCACCAGGGTGTCGTACCCCTTCGGAAAGCTGATGATGACGTCGTGAACTGCCGCAGCCCGGGCCGCGGCTTCGACCTCTTCGTCAGAAACCTCGTGGCTGACGCCATAGGTAATGTTCTCGCGGATCGTCCGTGAAAACAGAAACGGCTCCTGCTCGATAGTGCCAATCTGAGTGCGCAGATAACCCCGCGCATAGTCCTTCAGATCCACCCCGTCGAGGGTAATCTTTCCCGACGTGTACTCATAAAAGCGCGGCAGCAGCGCCACCAGCGATGTTTTCCCCGAACCGGTGGAACCCAATAAGGCAATAGTCTGGCCCGGTTCGCAGCGGAAGCTGATTTCGTGCAGGACCGGTGTATCTTCCTCATACTCGAAGCCCACCCGGTCGAACACCGTCTCACCGCGCAGATCCTGTTCCGGCCATAAGCCCTGATCCATTGGCTCGCGATCCTGACGGACGATTTCCATCACACGCCCGTAGGACACCAGCCCGGTGGACATCTGGACGATCAGGCGGCCCAGTTCACGCATCGGCCAGATGATGCGCGTCACCATACCGACATAGGCGACGAATGCCCCGACGCTGATTGTGCCATCCATGACCATCAGCGCCGCAATCATCAGCCCGGCAACCTGCTGAAGCAGCCCGATGGTATCGGATACGGGCCAGTACATCGACATCATGGTGAGGAGTCGGCGGCCCAGGGTAAAGCGTTTCCAGTTCTCTTTGTCGAATTTGTCGATTTCATACGGCTGGCGCGCGAACGCCTTGACGACGCGGACGCCGGTCAAGTTTTCCTGCATCGTCGTCGAGAGCACCGCATCCTGTTCCTGAAAGGCTTCGTAGACTTTTTCGACCTTCTTAAAGAAGAAGAACGACATCGACACCATCACCGGGATCGCGATGATCGACAGCAGCGCCAGCGGAACATTGAGAATCATAATCGCGGTAAAGTTGATGACGAAGAACGTAATAATACGCCCCACACCCAGGACCTGTTCGGCAAAAAAGCGCCGAACCGCATCTACATCCGACGTCGAACGCTGGATCAACTCGCCGGTTTGCATCCGATCATGATAACGAAACGTCAGCCGCTGCATATGGTCATACAGGTAGTTCCGCAGGCGCAGTGCAACCCCTTCGCCGGTGCGCGCCGCCAAACGCCCGCTCTGAAAACTGAACAAGCCTTCCACAAGTGCCAGACCGACCAGCCCC
>JAIOHO010000715.1 GCA_019912905.1 Anaerolineae bacterium | reverse complement strand
AACGGGACGAGCTTACCCGAACCGCGCGAATCGCTGGTCAGCACCATCACCTCACGATCCTGCTGCGCCAGCGCCAGCAGCGTGTCGGCAAATGTTTCCAGATTGGGACGACCCAACGTTAAGGCACTCATGATAAGGCGGCCTCCGCACTTTCCAGTTCGTGGATTGCTGTTTTCAGTTCATCGTCGGTGGGCACTTTATGATACCACTGCACCGCATCTTCGATAAAACTGATCCCTTTGCCTTTCACCGTCTGGGCGAATGCCAGGCTGGGTTTGCCCGGCTCGAAGGGCACCTGACTGAATGTCTCGACCAGGGCGTCAATATCGTTACCGTTACAGGTTCGCACCGCACAGCCGAAGGCAGTGAACTTGTCGGTCAGGGGTTCCAGCCCCATGACATCTTCGGTCCGCCCCGTGATTTGCAGGGTGTTGCGGTCGATGATGACGACGAGGTTATCCAGCTTATAATGATGCGCGGCCATCAGTGCTTCCGAGCTTGAGCCTTCCGCCAGTTCGCCATCGCCCAACAGCGTGAAGACCCGATACCGGTAGCCGATCTTTTTGGCGGCCAGCGCCAGCCCAACGCTGACGGACAGCCCGTGACCCAATGCGCCGGTGTTGTGCTCGATACCGTTCACGGCGCGGGTCGGATGCCCGACATAATGCGATTGGTAACGGTTGAGCGTTTCCAGATCGCGGGCAGGGTAGAAACCGGGTGCAGGGACTGCTTCGATGATCTGCCGCAAAAAAACGATGCGCGCCGGGCTATCCCCATACAGTTCCCCGCCTTTGGCCCACCACAGCACTTCTTCCGGGTTCCAGTAGGTTTCGCCATGTCCCACATACCCGCCGACCGTGAACCCCAGCCAGAAGGCCTCGACCATCGCCTCTGCCGACAGCGATCCCCAGGCCATGCCGATGTCGCCTTCGTAACCACATTCATCGACGACCACGGGTTTGCCATAGTCTTCCAGCCAGGTCCGAACCTGGAGCAGGTCGTGATGCTGCACGCTGCAATGCGTGACCCAGGGCTTGCGGTGGTTGTAGAAGGGGCGGCAGTTGTGGATGGAGTGCAGGTGATCGTAGGGGTCTTCGGCCTCGATGACCTGGAAGAAGTGATCCCAATCCTTGAGATCCAGGTTGAGCATCAGGTCATATTCGTTGGCGAACGACCACCACAGGTTGCGGAAGGCCGAGATGCGCGCTGTCAGGTACTTCAAATAGCGGTCGTTCACGTCCGCGGGCATACGGTCGAAGCCCCAGGCACCGAAGTCGTAAGGATGGAAGATAATCAGGTCAGCCTCGATGCCCAGCTCACGCAGGCCGAGAATCCGTTTTTCGAGCCGCTGGAAATATTCGGGGTTGAAGTGGGTGAAATCCCAGAAGTCAGGCGGCGGTTCTGCCCGGTAATTGTCGCGCATCGAGGGGTCCCAGGCGCGTTTGACTTCGCCTTCGAAGGGATAGCAGGGCGGCTCATTGCTGTTGAAGGCGTAACGCTTGGGAAAGACGCAGAAGCGGATCTTGTTGAACGGCGCGTCTTTGAGGGTGGCAAGCGTCTGTTCCTCCATCTCGTCGCCCTGGAGATTCCAGACATAGCAGGTTGTGCCGACCGGGTGATAGGGCGTCCCGTCCGTATAGGCAAAGTGGTAGGGGTCGATGACCCGGACCGGGCCGTGATTGCTGGCGCTGGCAGGGGCACAGACAAACGTACCTTGCTGGCCGTCGAGGGCATCCAGGTTGCTGTGGGTCACGTACTGCCAGTCGCCCTCTGTATCGGGCATGAAGCGCACGCGGTAGGTACTGTCGCCGTCGTAGAATCCGGTCACGGTGATCGATCGGTGCCCATGAACGAATTCCGCTTCGAAGGTGATGTCCAGAAAGGGATTTTTTGAAGTTTCCGCAGCGAGTTTTAACTCGAAATAATCCCACTTTTCAATTGGGTTAGGCATCGCAGTCCTCCAAAGGATGATGAATGATGGGAATGGAAGCTTGGGTTATGCTGGATCGTGCTTCAGAGCAGGTCGGAAACGAATCGAGGCTTATCTTCCAGGCTGTGGCCGAAACAGGGTGGAAATGGTTGAAGGGGGCAAAATTGTCAAAACAGGTGTGGTCGTTCATCAAGTTTTGAATATTTATTCAACGTAGAAACTATTATCACCAGAGTGTATCCACACTCTGAAAAAATGTCAAATTGATTCTTTGGTCCGGGCCATTGTCCCCTATCTCAGACAGTTGAGACTGGTCAGGACAGGCAAAAGAGGAGCGGTGCGGATATTCCGTTCGTATGGCCTGCCCGCCGGCACCTGCGCGTCACGGCGCGTGGGTTTCAATGATGCGCGCGTTGATCGCCGCACCGAGGTATAATCGATTCATCTCATCGCCTGCTGCGCCCACCGATGTCACCAGGGGGGTCCTGTGTCGAAGCTCAGATTGGCAGTTCTTGGGACAGGTTATATTGCCAGGATTCATGCAGAGGCCGCCAGGTCGCAAGCGGATGTGGAGCTTGTGGCGGTCGTCAACCACCACGAAGACTCCATGCGGCCATTTGCAGCGCAGTTCGGCATCCCTCGCCAGTACACCTCGCTCGATGACCTGATTGCCGAGGGTGGCGTGGATGCCATCAGCATCAATTCCCCCAACTATCTCCATGCGCCCCAGAGCATCCGAGCGCTTCAGGCTGGCATTCACGTCATGGTCGAAAAGCCAATGGCAATGAATGCCCGTGAAGCGCGCCAGATGATGAACGCCAGCGAACTATCCGGCGCGAAATTGATGGTCGCGCACTGCTGGCGCTTCGATGACGAAGTGCGCTGGCTGAAACAGCAGTTGGATGAAGACCGCATCGGGCCAATCGTCCGCACGAAAGGCAGCGGCGTGCATGTGTACTGGGGGCCGTCCGGCTGGTTTACCGAGGCGCGGTATGCGGGCGGCGGCGCGCTGGCCGATATGGGGATTCATGCCATTGATACGGCCCGCTTCCTGCTGGGCGATCCGCAGCCGGTCGAGGTCTATGCCGATATTCGCACCGAATATGGGGATTATGATGTCGATGATACCGGCGTCATCCTCATCACCTGGGATACCGGCGCGACCTCCCTCATCGAATCGGGCTGGTGGCAGCCGCATACGGACGGCCCCGAAGCCTCGACTCAGATTTATGGCAAGCGGGGGTTCGCCCGACTGTTCCCGACTTACCTGACGGTGCCCGATCCGCTTGAACAGCGCGTCGTGCGCATCGAATCCGGGTTTCCCGAAACACGCGACCCGCACTGCCCGCAGCGCATGTATGACACGCAGTTGGCCTATTTTGCCGACTGTATTCAGCAGGATCGGACGCCCGTCCCTGGCGGGATTGAAGGATGGATCAATCTCAAAATCGTCGATGCAGCCTATGAAAGCAGCCGTACACAAAAGGTGGTGGACTTATGAAAGTCGCCGTCATTGGCGGGGGGTCCTCGTATACGCCCGAATTGATCAATGGTTTTCTGGATCGGATGGAGTCGTTCCCGGTCACCGATTTGTGGCTGATGGACCTCTCGCAGGAGCGGCTCGACATCGTGGGCAGGTTTGCCCAGCGGATGGTCCAGGCAGCGGGCGCTCCCTTTCAGGTGCACCTGACCACGAATCAGCGCGAAGCGGTGGAAGGCGCGCAGTACGTCTCCACCCAGCTACGCGTCGGCGGCATGCACGCCCGCCGGGAAGACGAATACCTGGGGCGGCGGCACGGGTTGATCGGTCAGGAAACGACCGGTGTGGGCGGGATGGCGAAGGCCCTGCGCACGATCCCTGTGATTCTGAGCATTGCGCGGGATATGGAAGCGCTGGCCCCCGGCGCGCTGCTGGTCAATTTCACCAATCCGGCGGGGCTGGTCACGGAGGCGCTGGCCCGCTATGCGCCCGCCGTCCCCTCGGTCGGCGTCTGCAACGTCCCGATTACCACCAAGATGCACCTCATCGAAGCGCTTCAAATGGAGGGCGAACCGATTGCGCCGGAGCGCACGCAGCTCAATACCCTCGGCCTCAATCATCTCTCCTGGCATCGCGGCTTCACCATCGACGGGGAAGAGGTCTGGCCGCGCGTGATGGAACTGACTCTGAATCACCTGCGCCATAATCCCGACCCGGACGAAGACGATTGGGACCCGGACACGATCGAAGCGCTGCAAATGCTGCCGAATTACTACCTGCACTATTTCTATTACACGGATAAAAAACTGGCGGAACAGGCCGCCTGGCCGCCGTCGAGGGCCGAACAGGTCATGGAAATCGAAGCCGATCTGCTGCGCCAGTATGCCGAACCGGACCGGTCGCAGCCGCCTGAAGACCTGATGAAACGCGGCGGGGCCTACTACTCGACGGTGGCGACGCAGCTGCTGAACGCGCACTACAACGACCTGGGCGAAACGCACGTCGTCAACGTCCCCCATCGCGGAGCCGTACCCGGCTATCCTGAAGACTGGGTGCTCGAAATGCCCTGCACGGTATCGCGTCAGGGCATCCAGCCGATTCCGACCGAGCCGCTGCCGCTGGCCTGTTTCGGGCTGCTGGCCCAGATCAAAAGCTACGAGATTCTCACAGTCGAGGCCGCGGTCCATGGCGATGAAGATGCCGCTTATCAGGCCCTGCTGACTCACCCGCTGGGGCCGTCTGCCGATCAGGTTCAAACCGTGCTGGATGATCTGCTGGAAACCAACCGCGCCTATCTGCCCCAATTTGCCCGACACAGCGGGAAGTCATAAACGATGGCGCGTTATTTTCTGGGGGTGGATATTGGCAATACCAAAAGCCACGCGCTGATCGCTGATGAAGCAGGCACGGTGCAGGGGGTTGGACTGGCAGGACCGGGAAACCACGAATCACTGGGGAAAGAAGGATTTCGTGCGACCCTCAGCGAAGTTATCCACCGGGCAGTGATGGATGCCGGGATTGCGCGGGCCGACATCACGGCGGCGGGCTATGGCATCGCGGGCTATGACTGGTCCGAAGATTTGCCCCTGATGCACGAAGTCATTCAGTCGCTTGGTCTGGAGGGGCCGTATGGTCTGGTGAATGA
>JAIOHO010000714.1 GCA_019912905.1 Anaerolineae bacterium | reverse complement strand
TGTCTCTACTGGTCGTCTTCCGCCAGTTTGCGAATGAGTTCGAGGTCGCGGTCCAGGTTGCGCTGGCGCAGCCACAGGCTCAGGGTGTAAAAGCCCAGAATCACGGTGGTGACGGCCAACCCGAGCAGCAGGTAGGAACCGGTATCCGGCATGGAAAACTCCTTCAAACGGGGAAGATTGTGCGCTGCCCCGAACATGATCGATTGAGATTACTGGTTGAGCACTTCGGCTTTCATCGCTTCGACCTGATCGACCCGATTTTGCAGCCGGATGCGGTGCCACATCAGCGTGATCGGGACGAGCAGCGCCCACACCGGGAAATTCATGCCCAGCGCGGCCCCGACGCCGCGCGTCGCTTCCAGTTCGAACGTGCCCTGGGCATTCTGTGCGCTGGGGCCGATCACCGCCGGGTGAATGGTGTCAGGCCGGATGCGGATGACGACCAGCGTCATGATGACGGTGACGATGGCGAGGATGCCATAGACGGCAGCGAAACGGCGGCGCTGCTCCGGGTTTTCGATGCCGTTGCGCAGCATCAGGTAGGCCGCGTAAGTCAGGCACATGATGGCCGCCGAGGTCAGGCGCGGGTCCCAGGTCCACCATGTATTCCAGATGGGCCGCGCCCAGATCGCGCCGGTGACGACGTTCAGCAGGCCCAGCGCCAGTCCGACTTCCGCCCCGGCCAGCGCCAGCGTATCCCATTTAGGCTTGCGCGTGCGCAGGTACTGGATGCCGCCGACGACGGTCGCCCCGAACGCGATAAACGCGCCAAAGAAAACCGGCATGTGGATGTAGAAAATGCGCTGGACATCGCCCTGTTCGACATCGGTCCCGGCATAGCCCAGGCCCATGTACAGGCCGATCAGGATGGCGATGAGGGTGGCGATGGTCAGAATACGCAGCAGGGGCGGCCAGGCGGCGAAGCCGGATGCACCTTTTGCGGGTACTGCCTGAGATTGAATGTTCTGTGCGGCATTCATGAGTCTATTCTCACCTCCTGAAAATTGCCCGAAATCTTAGCATATCTACCAAAAGTTCACAAAAAGTGTAATGAATTACGGTCCAGGTCCTCAACTCTCGATGACGTACTCGAACAGCAGAAAACAGACCGTCAGGTAGACGACATCGACCACGATGAGAATCTGCGGCCAGGCGATCCAGTCGTCGATGGGCGCGTTGTTGAGCACGGCAGTCGAGGAGCGCACCACCGCCAGCAGCACCGGCAGCGCCACCGGCAGCATGACGATCGGCAGCAGCGATTCGCGCGCGCGGGTCTGCACCGTCATCGTCGCCAGCAGCGTGCCGACCGTCGCAAACCCGGCGATTCCCAGCAGCAGGATCACCAGAATCCAGGGCTGGATGAGCGGCATGTTGTACAGCAGGCTCATGACCGGCAGCAGCACCAGCCCGACGACCAGCGTGAACAGAAAGTTACCCAGCAGCTTGCCTGCAAAGATGGCGTTACGATGGATGGGGGCCAGCAGCAGCGCGTCGATGTTGCCCTGGTCGCGCTCCATCGCCAGGCTGCGGTTCAGGCCGAGGAAGCTGGCAAAGACCACCGTGACCCACAGCACCCCGCTGATCGACTCCTGCCGCGCCGCACGGTCGAGTTCCAGGGCGAAGCTGAAGATCAGCACGCTGAGCAGGGCGAACAGCCCCATCGTATTGACCAGTTCGCGGCTGCGCAGTTCGGCCCGCAGGTCTTTGCGCGCAATCGCGAAGACCGCCTGCCAGAAGGGAGTCTTCATGATCCCACCGCCACGTGAGTCAGGTCGGCATACGCGGCGGCGAGCTGGCTGGCCGTCAGGTTCGAGGCCGGGGCATCGTAGCCAACCGTGCCTCGGCTCAGGATCAGCACGCGGCTGGCGAGGCGGGCCGCCCGTTCCAGTTCGTGGGTCGTCATGATGATGGTATGCCCATCGCGCTGGGCCTGGATCAGCAGGTCATCGAGCGTCGTCGCCGCGTCCGGGTCCAGCCCGGTGTAGGGTTCGTCGAAAAACAACACGTCAGGCGCGTGCAGCAGGGCGCGGGCGATGCTCAGGCGCTGCTGCATCCCGCGCGAAAAGGTGCGCACCAGACTGTCGCCACGTTTGCTCAGGCCGACCTGCTTGAGCAGCGCGTCGATGCGCTCATTCGAGTTCGCCAGGTTGTAGAGCCGCGCGAAGAATTGCAGGTTTTCGCGCGCGGTCAGGTTTTCGTAGAGCAGCGTTTTGTGGCTGACCATGCCGATCTGCGAACGCACCGCTGCGGCCTCGCCCGGCAGTTCCCAGCCGCCGATCAGAATCGTGCCGCTGGTGGGGTGCGTCAGGCCGCTCAACAGCTTCAGCAGGGTCGATTTGCCGCTGCCGTTGGGACCGAGCAGAGCGACGAACTCCCCGCGCTGGATGTGCAGGTCCAGCTTGCGCAGCACCACCAGCAGATCATAGGCTTTGACCAGCGCCCGGGTTTCGATCAGCGCTGGTGCCTCATTCATCGACTTCACCCAATAATTCGGCCAGGCGTTTTTTCAACTGCTTGCGCTGGCGGCGGTACAGATCGTGGTTGATCTGCCCGCGGTCGTGTTCTTCATCCAGTTCGGCAATCTGCCGGATCAGCGCGTCGATCAGCTTCTTGTCATCACTGCGGGCCGGTTTCGCCGCCGGTGCGGGTGCGCTGACAGGGGCCGGAGTGCCGCTGCGCCGCCGGTAGACAATATAAAGCCCGCCGATGACGAGGCCCAGGACAATCAACACCGCGCCGACGACTGCAATCAGGTTATTGGAGGTGACGACCTGCGGCTGATCCAGTTCGGCGGCTGCCGGGGCCGGTTCACCGCGCAGTTCGAAGCTCAGGGCGTCGCTGGCCGAAAGCTGAAGCGTGCCGCCATAGCCTTTATAGGTGTTCTGGCCGACAGTCTGCGGCCCAATCGCGCTCAGTTGATCGCTGAGGACTTCCAGCGCATCGGGACGCAGCAGCACGCGCACTTCCCCATCGAGCGTGTAATTGAGCGGCTGCTCGATGATGGCATCCCCGGTGTACGGAACGAGGTAGACCAGTTGGACGATGTGATCCTCGTTCGGCAGCACCGGCAGCGTATCGACCACTGTAGACTGATCTTCGGAGACGACGTAGCGGCGCTCGTCATCCGGGAAGCCGATCACGGTTGAGCCGGGCGGCAGGTTGATGACGACCGAGGCAAACGCGCCGTCCGAGACTTCGTTGCTGCTGGTGTAAAAGCGATCCGACGTATTCTGGAAATTGATCACCTGCACGACCTGGACACCAGTCCCAACGGCAGTCATCTGGTTCACGAGGCTGCGGATGGTAATCACCGACGGGTCTTCGGTCGGCTCGTAGACGGTAATCGGCAGTTCCAGCGGGTTGCTGGTGCCGCGCACAAATTCACTGATAAAGCGGCGGTCGCGGTAATCCACCGCTGCGGCATAGGCCGCCGCCGGGTTCAATTCGATGGCGTCGAAGCGGTAATTGCCGTCGGCATCGGTGGTCGTTTCGAGGGGTTCCAGGGGCGTAAAGTCCACGCTCCAGCGGAACAGGCGCACCGACAGGCCATCCGTCGTGCCGCCTCCGGCTGTACCGTTGACGATCTGGCCGAGGACCGGCCCGGTTTCCACATTGGCAGACGCCGCGCCAGGAGTGACGGGACCGCCGCTGGCCGATTGGACTTCTTCGGTGGCAGCGGGCGGCGGCACCTGCTGGCCCACTGTGCCTGAATTCTGGACGGCGCGCGTGCGCAGATAGGCGACGACGGCCCAGGCGTCATTGTCGTCGGTGATAGCGGCGGGCAGGGCGGCGCGCAGTTCGGCGTCGCTGGCAGAGACCATCGTTTCCAGGTCCGTCAGCGACCCCACGCCGGTCAGCGAATCGCAGCTTTCGCCGCAGTTGGCTGTCCACAGCGTTTCGCCGCGCGTGATCTGGTCCGCCGTGTAGCTGAGTGTATAGGTATACAGCGCCACGTTCCAGCGCTGCTGGGCGGTCAGGGAGTCTTTCCAGGGCGGCATCAGCGCGTCGAGCTTGCCGTTGGTAATCGTATTGAACCATTCCTGCGGCGTCTGAACGCGTGCCAGGTCCGGTTGGGTAAAATTGCCCGGATTGTTGATCTGGCCGGTGAGCACCAACTGACCATCCCCGGCACCGTTCGTCCCGTGACAGCGCGTGCAGTTCTGGGCAAAGATCTGCGCGCCGACCGCCAGATCCGGCGGGCTGGACGGAATGCTGATCTCCGGTGGGGCAGCAGTGGCCGGGGGCAGAGTCACGGCGATTTCCGGTTCACCGGACAGCCCTCCACAGGCCGCCAGAAGCAGCAGCACAAGCGGCAAGACGAGACGATAGATCGGGCGATAAACAAATGATGACATTTGGTGTGTCCCTTGATGTGGTTGAGGATCGGCGTTCAGGCACGGTGGGCGAATGCGTCCCTGCCGCCTGAACATCCCTATGACATGATTTGGGCCTTCCGTCTGGTCGGGCCTGCTCATCGCTGCGCCAGCCTTGTTTCAGGAGACGGAAAGGCACTGTACACGAGCTGACCCGGTCGGCCTCCCTCAGTTGGTGGCTTTGCGGCGGGCGGCGATGGCAGCTTCGATGGCCTGGTCGATGGCTTCATCGACGGCAGCATCATCGTGCACGCTGGTCGGGATGACGCTGTGATCGTCCAGGGTGTCGAGCGTCTTCAACACCTGGATGCCGCGCTGTTCCCAATCTTCGCGCTCCGCCTGGTAGGTGGTGTCCGGCATCTTGCCGGTGGCATGATCTTCGTCCAGGTCGCGCAGGTTGGTCAGCACGCGCTCGTAATACACCAGCAGGCGCTCCCGCTGTTTCTGGATATACTGGGCATCTTCTGTGCCTCTGGCTTCACGGCGCAGCAGCGGGTAGATCACCAGCAGCGCGGTGCCACCCAGCAGCAGCAGGAAGAAAAGGAGTCCACCGATACTCATAATTGTCACCTTCAGTCAGTAAGCCTGCTGCCGCTCGTGCATTTACGCCGATTCGAGCAGGCCGTCGATGATCGCGCTCAGGTCGCGTTCGTTGGTCGGCGCGTAAATAAACTTCGCCACCCGGCCATTCTGGTCGATGACAAACGTCTCCGGCACGCCCTGAATGTTATAACGGTCGGAGATGCGTGTGCCCCGGTCCGGCCCATTGGGATAGGTCATACCGAATTCGTCCATGAACGCCTGTGCGTTGGCATCCGTATCGGTGTAGGTAATTCCGAGAAGCACTACATCCTGTTCGCGGTACTTTTCCCACACGCGCTGCAAATCCGGCGCTTCGACGCGGCATGGGCCGCACCAACTGGCCCAGAAATTCACGATCACAACTTTGCCGCGCAGATCCGCCAGGCTGATTTCCTGACCGTCATAGGTGGTAAAGGTGAAATCCGGCGCGCTGCCGGAGGTGGGCTGGGTCTGGTTGCGCTGGAGCAGCGCCAGGCCGAACACGCCGACCACCGCCAGGACACCAATCAGCAGGACGATCGAGCCGAGGCCAAGGCCGCCCTTCCGGGGTGTTGTTGGCTGTTTGAGGTCGAGCGGATCGAAATCTCCCGGAAGCGATTCGGTGGTTTCGTTATTCATTACAGGGATGTTTGCGTCGGTCATGATTTCATTCTCAACATGATCCTGGCAGGGGCAGGCTGCACCCCTGCGCACGTTCTGGGTGAATTAACGCCTTTGCAGCAGATCCTGTTCGATGCGCGTGCGATAATAATCGTCGTCTCTCGCGCCGGACTCCGACACCGGGCCAAGGGGTGTAGTCTGCCTGGGCTTGCCGGTGCGCCAGCGCATAAAGGTGAATCCGGCGACCAGCACCGCAATCAACCCCAACAACCAGGGTGTGACCAGCGACAGCGCGCGCAGCGTCGGGTCCTGCGGCGTGCCGACGACCCGTTCGCCATAGCGCTGAACGAAGTCACTGATGACCGCGTCTTCGCTCATGCCGCTGGCAAGCTGGGTGCGGATTTCCTCACGCCACTCCTTGCAGGCCACCGTTGGGCAGACATCCAGCGGGATGTTCTCGCACACCGGGCAAAACAACTGCTTGGCGACGGCGTTGACTTCATCGTCGCTGATGGTGCTGTCCTGCGCGGCGGCAGGCAGCGCGGACAGCGCGGCCACAATCAGCACAAGAAACATCATGAGCGGCGCAGGTGAACGGCGGCCAAAAAGCGTAACGGCGGTACACACTGCGTTCCTGGCCCTCACCCCTGGCCCCTCTCCCTCAGGGCGAGGGGTTTTAATCCCCCGACTTACGTTGGCCTCCCCTTCTCCATGAGGGAGAAGGAGGTGGGGGATGAGGGCAGGATAGTCTTGCGAAATACGCATTTTCCTCTCATTCATGTGGATGCCCTCGCACGCCGCTGATTGCCGCGCACTTCCTGGCGCAGCTGCACCGGTGCAGGTTCTCGCGGCCAGGCAGCGATGAAGGTGCCCAGCATCAGAATGAGGCCGCCCCACCACACCAGATTCACCAGCGGGTTGATAAATACCTTGAACGTCGCGCTCGTGTGGCTGACTTCTTCCCAGTCCACCAGCAGCACGTAAAAGTCATTTTCCAGCGTGCTGTAGGCCCCGGCGATCGTCATCGGCTGCTGCGGGTAGACGTCGATGCGCGGGCGGAGATGGGCGATGTCTTTGCCATCGCGCACCACGGTGACATCGGCAATCTGCATCAGGCGGCCATCGGTGGCGACGGCTTCGGTGAAGTTGTCATAACGCAGCTGGTAGTCGTCGATGCTGAGCGTCTGGCCCAGGCCGATCGTCTGCTGCGTCTCCTGCTGGAACAGGGTACTGCCGATGATGCCGAGGCCGATGATGGTGATGCCCAGGTGCACGATGTAGCCGCCGTAGCGCCGCCGGTTGCGGCCAAACAAGGCCGTCACCGCTCGCGGCCAGCTTTCGCCCATGGTGCGATGCCGGGCTGCCGCCCCGCGATAAATTTCATACAGCGCCACGAACCCGGCCAGACCGACCAGCCCATAGCCCATCAGCGCACCGGCAGACGTCGTGCCGTCCAGCACGAACAGTACGACGAAGGCCGCCGTCAGGATCAGCGGGATGATCAGCGAACGCCCCAACCGTGGCAGCGAAGTCGCTCCCCAGGCGGACAGCGGCGCGATGCCCATCAGCAGATACAGCGCGGCGAACAGCGGCGGCGTCACACGGATGAAATAATCGCTGCCGAGGGTGATATTGGTATCGAGAAACATTTCGGAGATGATGGGCGCGCCGAAGCTGCCCCAGAAGATAGCCGCAAACAGGGCCACGAAAATCACGTTGTTCAGCACGAACAGCGACTCGCGGCTGAGGAGGTTCGCAAAGGCATGATCGTCTTTGAGTTCGCCCCGGTTCCTGCGCCACAAAATCAGCCCGACCGAAATCATCGTCATGATGCCCCAGAACGCGAACATCGGCATCCCGATCTCGCTGCGGGCGAAACTGTGCACGCTGTCGATCAGGCCGCTGCGGGTGGC
>JAIOHO010000713.1 GCA_019912905.1 Anaerolineae bacterium | reverse complement strand
TCCGACAGCCTGCACAGTGCGGTGGTGGAAATCATCGTCAAGGAAGGCGGACGCTGCCGGTATACCACGATTCAAAACTGGTCGAATAACGTCTACAATCTGGTGACGAAGCGCGCCGTGGCGGACAAAAATGCCACCATGGAATGGGTGGACGCCAACCTGGGCAGCAAGCTGACCATGAAGTACCCGGCAGTGCTGCTGAAGGGTGAAGGGGCGCATGGTGAAGTATTGTCCATCGCCTTTGCAGGCAAAGGTCAGCATCAGGATGCAGGCGCAAAGATTACCCACCTGGCCCCGAACACCACCAGCCAGATCATCAGCAAGTCGATCAGCAAGGACGGTGGCCGTGCCAGCTATCGCGGGCTGCTGAAGGTCGTCGAAGGCGCGGACAACGTGCGCAGCAATGTGGTTTGTGATGCGCTGCTGCTGGACAGTGAGAGCCGCTCCGACACCTATCCCTACATCGAAATCGACGCCAAGCATGTGACCATGGGCCATGAGGCCTCAGTGTCGAAGATCGGCGCGGATCAGCTTTTCTACGCGATGAGCCGCGGCCTGAGCGAAGACGAAGCCAATGCCATGATCATCAACGGCTTTATCGAGCCGCTGGTCAAGGAACTTCCGATGGAATATGCGCTGGAGCTGAATCGTTTGATCCAGATCCAGCTTGAAGGGTCGATTGGGTAGCACACCGCTGCCCGTATGGGGACACTGCGGAGGCAAGCGATTGGTCGCTTATCTCTTAGTTCCCTGCGCGGCGTGACGACAAGGAGAAGTGAATGTGGTTGTAGTAAGACGGCGTCCAGGCGCGGCGGTTGCGCCCGGATATACACAGGCTAATGTCGAGGCGTTGAGTGCAGCCCATGACGAACCGCAGTGGCTGCTGGAATCACGCCTGATGGCCTGGGATATTTATGACGATCTGCCCATGCCGAGTCCCCAGGACGAGGAATGGCGGCGGACGGATTATCGCAGCATCCGTTGGGACGAGGCGGACAAGCTGATCGAAGCGAACGGGGCCAATGTCCAGACGGTCCCGGCGGCGAACCTCGAACCGCTGGTCGGCAGCGGCGAAGGTGGCACCATGATTTTTGTCGACGGCAAACTGGTGAAGTACGAGTTTGCCCCGACCATGGCCGACCAGGGAATCATCTTCCAGGATTTGCGCACTGCCGCGCGCGATCATGCAGAACTTGTACGCAAAAACCTGATGACCAGGGCGGTCAAGACGACCGATGGCAAATTCGCCGCACTGCACGGCGCGCTGTGGACGCACGGCGTCTTTTTGTACGTGCCACATGGCAAAGCGGCGGAACTCCCGTTCCATGTGGTCATGTATAACAGCCAGCCGGGGGCCAGCCTGGGACATGTGCTGATCGTGCTGGATGAGGCTTCGCAGGCGACTGTGCAGGTCGAGTACGCCTCCGCTCAGGCGGATACGCATTCAGCCTATATCGGCGCGACTGAACTGCTAGTCGGCGACGGCGGCAACCTGAAATACGTCGCCCTTCAGGACTGGAATCGCGAGTCGTACGAATTCAGCCATCAGCGCGCGCGCATTGGCCGCGATGCCAATTTGGATTGGGTGATCGGCGTGATGGGCAGCCGCCTGACCAAAGCCTATCTCGAACTGGAACTGGACGGGATCGGCGCGAATGGCCGCATGTCGGGGTTCTTCTTCGCCGACCATAACCAGATGTTTGACCTCGACACACAGCAGAACCATAACGCGGCGCTCACGACCTCGGACCTGCTGTATAAAGGTGCCGCCAAGGACCATGCCCGGACATTGTGGCAGGGCATGATCAAGTCACAGCCCGATATGCAGAAGATCGACGGGTTCCAGGCGTGTCGCAACATGCTGCTGTCGGATACCGCTCGCATGGACGCCATTCCGGGCCTGGAAATCGAAGCGGACGATGTGCGCTGCTCGCACGCGGCGACATTCGGCACACTCGAACAGGAACCGGTCTTCTACCTGATGAGCCGCGGTATCCCTCGACCGGAGGCTGAACTGATGGTCATCGAGGGTTTCTTTGACGAACTGCTGGACCGCATCCCATTTGAACGCGTCAAAGAACGGCTGCAAGCGTCCGTCGAAGGCAAAATTGTCGGCTGATGCGGGTTGATGATCCGATGCAGGGCGCGCCAGCACGATTGTGGACGCGCCTTGTTTTTTACAGACTGTTCAAATGGGCACAGGGGGCGATATGATAGCACAGCAGTTGCCCCAAGAAAGGCCCCATCATGGCATTGAGACGCCTTATTTGCGTCACTGCAATCTTACTGGTGCAGAACCTCACCATCGCAGGTGCCCCATTGCACGCACAGGATTACGACGAACGCTTCCGGCCTCAGTTTCATTTCAGCCCCGCCGCGAACTGGGTTAACGACCCGAACGGGCTGGTATATGCCGACGGCCAGTACCACCTCTTTTACCAGTACAACCCCGCAGGCCTGACCTCCGGCCCAATGCACTGGGGCCATGCCACCAGCCCTGACCTGCTCCATTGGACTCACCAACCCATCGCCCTGTATCCCGACGAAATCGGGCCAATCTGGTCCGGTGGCGCGGTGGTCGATGCGGACAATACCAGCGGTCTGGTGCCGGGCGGCGGTCTGATTGCCATTTTCTCCTTTCAGAATCAAAGTCAGGGCATCGCCTTCAGCCAGGACAGTGGGGAAACGTGGACCAAGTACGAAGGTAATCCCGTCCTCCCGGCAGTTGCCCGAGATTTCCGCGATCCCAAAGTCTTCTGGCACGCTGAAACCGGCCAGTGGGTGATGATTATTGCCGCCGGAGACCGCGTGCAGATTTACCACTCGCCCAACCTGATCGACTGGCAGCTTGCCAGCGAGTTTGGCGCGAACCTGGCCGCTGGGCTGTGGGAAGTTCCTGATCTGTTTCCGATGACTCTGGACGGCGAAGCTCATTGGGTGCTGATGGCGAGCCTGGGCAACGCGCCCGCTGGAGGCGGTGGTGTGCGCTATTTTGTCGGTGATTTCGATGGCGCGACATTTACCTCAAAAGCGACCGGGGCACCGTTATGGCTCGATTACGGACCGGATAACTACGCCGGGACAACCTGGAACGATGCGCCTGACGACCGGCGGCTCTATATTGGCTGGATGAGCAACTGGGCTTATGCTCAGGAAACCCCGACTTCGCCCTGGCGCGGCGCGATGACTCTGCCGCGTGAGCTGACGCTTCGACAAACCGGCGAGGGCCTTCGATTGGTCCAGGCACCCGCCGCAGAACTGGTGCAGCTCCGCGACACCCCGCAGCGCTGGTCCGATGTGGTCATTGAGCCGGGCCAGAATTTGTTGGATGGTGTAACCGGAACCAGCCTGGAAATTGTTGCAGAATTCGAACTTGGCAGCGCAGATTTTGTCGGACTCAAGGTCCTGAGCGATCGTGAGCATTCGACCGACATTATCTACAATGTCGGCTTGTCCAATCTGCTCATAAGCCGCTTAAATTCGGGTGACACCGGTTTTAACAGCGCCTTCGCTGGCATTTATCAGGATCGTCTGGAGCCTGTGGAGGGGCGAATCCGGCTGCACATTTTTGTCGATCGCTCCTCCGTCGAAGTATTTGGAAATGACGGCCTGAGCGTGATGACCAGCCAGGTTTTTCCGCCTGACGGGGCCGATCAACTTGAGTTATTCGCCAAGGATGGCGATGTCCGGTTGGTATCCCTGGAAATTTACCCCCTGAAAAGCGCCTGGCGTTGACGCTGCCGCGCAGGAGAAAGGACAGAGTCCGCATGACCGATCACACCCTAATGTATGATGTCGAAGCGATTCGGGC
>JAIOHO010000712.1 GCA_019912905.1 Anaerolineae bacterium | reverse complement strand
CCACTCTGTAGATCAACGATTATTTAGCGGCGGGTTCACTTCCCCAGCAGTTGGCGGGCCTCTTTTGCCATGCGGATCAGGCGGAAGCGGCGGATGCCGGCGAAAAAGTCCGCCAGGGCTTCCAGATCGTCGATGCCATACTGCTGCCGCAGCCAGTCATGACGTGTTTCATCCAGCAGCAGACCAATGTCCTGCTTGACCCCGGCCAGACCGCGCAGCGTCATGGCGCAGGTATAGCCACGGCGGACTAACTGCGCGTCACCGGTCCACCCGGCATCGCGCAGACCGTCGATGTAACCGGCAAACGCAGTCTGATCCAGCGTTTCGGCCTGAGACATGAGGATTTCCGGGAAATACAGGCTGAGAGCGACGAAGGCCACCAGTTCCTCGCCGACGGCTCCCCGGCCTGCCAGCGCCCAATCGATCAGGATGGTGTCGTGGCCGCGGTGAATCAGGTTGCGGTGAAAGGCGTCGAGATGGCACAGGGTCTGCGGCAGGCTTGCCAGCGCATCGCAGTAGCGTTCGGCCTCACGCCAGATGGACACAATCATGTCCTTTTCATCCAGCGGCAGCGTGCGCTGGACCAGGGGATGCTGGGCGTATTCATCCAGGCGGTCGAAGGTTTCGGTCAGCAGGGCGGTGATGCGGCAGTGCCAGTGAAAGTTTAACCAGGGATGGTCGGGAATGGGCTGTCCGGTGAGATAGGCCCCGTTCAGGCGACCCAGGCGGCGGGCGATGGTGCGGTAATCCTCGAAGGTCCATTTCCGGTCGGGGATGGGGATGTCCGCCATCCAGATCCAGCAGGAGTCCGTGAAGTCCGCAAAGGCGTAGAACGTGGGTGGGGTCAGACCGATATTGGGCAGTTGGTCCAGCATCCCGGAGCGGTAGAGTTCGTATTCACGTTTCCAGTAATAGGGGGCGGTTTCCGCCTCTCCGGGCCGTTCATACAGCACTTTGAGGATGAGCGACCAGGGCTGATGGCGCGTCGTTTGACCGCGCACCCGATAGAGCGCCGTTCCACCAACCGCGCCACCCCAGCCGCCATGAATAGGTTCAACCTGCCAGGAAGTGACCTCGGCGGTCGAGTCGGCCAGCGCCTGACGCACCAGCGGCATGAGCGTGTCGGGGGTTAATGTTTCGATTCGGGAGTTCATGTACGGGCCTCAATGGGATGCAGCGCTTCAATCCCCGGCACTTCCGGCGCGGGCTGCCCGACGGTCCTCGGCCTCGGCAGGCACGTTGGTCGCCATCAGATAACCGGCGAAGATCAGCGCGGCACCCAGCATCTCACCGAAGTATTTGAAGGAGGGATCGCCCAGGCGGATGAGCGCGCCGCCCAGCGCCGGCATCAGGCCACCGGCGGCAATCAGCCAGTTGCCGATCATCCGGTTGCGCATGATCTGTTTGCGGCGAAACAGGACCGCCGAATAGATCGCGCCGCCGACCAGCGCGATGGTTCCCCAGATGTTCATGACCGGCGAGAAGCTGCGCACTGTGCCGGACCCGCGCGGCATGATCTGCTGATAAATCTGGGTCATGTCCGCGCCGGGATGCCAGGCGCTGCTGTCGAAGGGAGTCAGAAACAGCGTCCAGGGCAGGGTCATCACACCGACGAGAATGAGCGCCATCATGATGTTGCGGGCGATATTGCCCTTACGCCACAGCAGGAATACCGTCCCCTGGCCGAGCCAGGCCGCGACCATGATCGCGCCGGACCAGTACCACAGGCCGAAGAACAGCGGACTCCACGTCAGAGACAGAATCACCTGACTGAGCGTGCCGAGGCAGTACAGCAGCATGCCGATGCCCCAGGCGAGATGATGCGGCTTACGCTTCTGCCACCAGCGCCGCAGGATATGGGCGGCAAAAGCCCCGCTGACCAGGGTCCCGATGACCGACACGAAAAAGGGAAAACCGAGCGATTCCATGATTCTCTTCGCCTGTTCAGAACTCAATTCGACGTGAATCGTCGCGCAAGGCTGGCGAGCACTGACGGGAGGATCATTCGAAACTACACAGCCTCATCCACATCAGGTAGTTTAGCGTGCGTCTTGGGAATATGATATGTCCGATCCATAGGTCATGACTTCGGGATTGGATTTGCAGGAATGCCGACCACCGTGCAATCGCCCTCCACATCTCTTGTAACCACGGCGTTGGCACCGATGTGAACGTTGTCTCCAACGGTGATCCCGCCGATTATGATGGCACCAGCGCCGACGTTCACATTGTTGCCCAATCGCGGGACACCGCTGGTGCTGGCTCCAATCGTAACGCCATGCAGCAGCGTCAGATCGCTTCCGCTGACTGTTTCCGGGTGGATCACCGTAGGGCCAAAGTGGGCGATGTACAGGCCCGGCCCAATCTGGACGCGCGGAGACAGTTCGACGCCACTGTACATTCGGATGAGGGGATAGAACAGCCGATTAAGAATCAGCAGAGCCATCCACAGCGGATTTTTTCGTTTCAGCCAGAATCCTCGGCCAACCCGATACCAGATGACCCCAACCAGCGCGGGATGATTGTAGACGGCTTTTACAACTTGTGCCGGAGAACCATCACAATATCGCTTCAGATCTCGGGAAAGATCCTGCATTCCGCTTCCAATTATCTTTCGTCTTTGATCGGATTGAAGATGGCGCTGCTACAAATACTTCCCTTAAACAATTCTAATCTACCCGATCCTACTCCAATCCGCTAATCAGCCGCTTTGAGGTCATGGCCTGACCGAGGATTAACCCCTCGGCCCGCGGTTGGACCGGCATGAGATAGCCTGTGCCCAGGCCATAGATGACCGGCATCCACTCGATTTCGTAGCCACCATACGGAATCTCGGCGGCGGTCGGCAAATAGCCGATATAGCCGTTGAAAAATACGCGATCGCTCCCGGCAGTCCAGGCGATACGTAGCGCGTAATCCGCAAAAGGCTCCATCGGGATTCCGATGATCACGCCGTCGTTGATTCGCAGGGCGTGCATTTCGACAGCGATCGACAAACGCCGCTGGCCCAGGCGGAACAGGTCGAGCATGTGCGCCAGCCAGGGCTGGACATCGACTCCCCAGGCCTCCCGCCGCTTCCTGGGCCATCTGCGCCGCACGCTCCGGGTCTGGCACGTCGTTCAGGTCGAGCTGGAGCGTGCTTGTCGCGCTGCACAGATCGGTGAACGGCCCTGGTGTGATGGCGGGCAGCGCCTGGAGCACGGCGTCGCTCAGGGTTTGGGCGGGTGCGTTCCAAATCCTCGACGGTGCCTCGCCAGCGCGGATTACAGTCGCCCGCCGAGCCAATCAGCACCACCACCGGGCAGTTTAGTGAGGCTCTCAGACGCGCGCGTGTCCAGCCGGGGAAATCACCGGAAATGCGCAGGTTGTCGCCGCGCAGGATATTGCCATGCGCCGTACAGATGACGATCAGGCCGAGATGTGTGCCCGACTGTGCATGGTGGATGCTGAGCAGTCCCACACGCCGGTCAACTGGACCTGTAGGGTGGATTCCCTGCCGGGCACGACCCTGCGCATCGCGTTCGCGCCGGTTGACGCCGATGTCCGTTGTGGTCACGCCCCAACCGAGCGTGCAGGGCTGCATCTTTTGGACCGCGCTGCGGACCGTTTCACAGGCTTTCGTGAGGAGCGACTCGCGGTAGGCTGTGGACAGAGGGCTGTCGGAGTCAGTGTCCGGGGCGGAATGGGTATGGGTGAAGGTGATCATCACCTGAGTGGGTGATAATCCGATTTCTGCGGCGACCGCTGCGCGCAGGGCGTCAGTGTGGGCTACCGTCATCCCAATGTGCTCGATGCTCAGGAGGGCGAAGCGGGCAGAATCACCGCTGTGAGCCACATCTGATCGAGGATGCCGCTAGAGGGGCGGCCCGGTGATAACCAAACAGGTCCATAGCGACCGGTGGGGTGATGTCGATTGTGGCGAAACCTGCCCATGTCACCGTCTTTATCCCCTCTTCAGCACTCAAGAATTCACTTGCGCTTCAATAGCTTATGCGTTGCTGGAAGTGCAACCCCCGAGATGGTCTGATAGTTGTTTTCAATGAAGTCCCATAGAAGCGGGTAAATATTCGATAGTCGGAAGTCCTGGCGACCATCGACAGGATAGTCATCGAGAATAATCCAATTCGCGTGCTTTGCTGCCAATTGCTGGATCGCTAGATTCTGCTCCGTTTCCGTAGCTTTCCACAGCAGGTAAGTATCCCAGATTGGGGATGGTTGACCGATGATCGGATAAAGCCCAGGTTCATAGGGTATTATCAGCACGGATTCATCGGAGCCAACGCTTGTCTGCACGAAGTCTTGTACGGTTTCGAGGTAATTGGCTTGGGGCTTAGGTATGATTATCTTCTGATCTTCAATTTCATAAGGCGTATAGGTGGACGCATTCAAGACAAGATTCGTGAAGTGGGAAACAAACCAGATTCCGACAGTGATGAAGGCAAGAAAGGTTGTTACGCCGACACCCATCAGACGCGGCATCCGAAAGCGGTATGCAAATGGGAGGGCGATGACACCCAGCAAGAAGGGTTGGGCGCTCTGGCCCAGATGAGCAATGTCAGCACGAGAAAAAGCATGATGCAGATAGAAAATTCCAACAGCAGCGCTGGCGAATAAGAGAGCCTTACCAGGTGTTGTACGATCTTTCTTAAACGAACTTAAAAAGCTTTTGAGGAGGGTAAGCCCATACAATAAAGGAGCGATCAAAAATACCAACCCTGCGGAAAACTGCGACAAAGTATCCGCGAATGTGCCGGGACGTGAAAAGACAAGCCAGGGCCAGATTACCGGCATGGATATATTGGTTTCATCCTGCCGCAGCCAGAAGAGGATACTGTCCCCAAACGCATTGGCAAAGCCTGGAATCAGGATAATCATCAAGAACATCGGCAGGTAGCCCGCAACAATGCCGCTTAACCAAATCAACCAATATTCAAGGACTTGTCGTACTGACTGATGAACGATCTTGATCTGGATATAGAGGATAACCACACAGGAACCCAGCACGCCGTATACACCGAGGTTGCGACCAAAAAATGCGGCGAGACCGACGACTACTCCTATAAGAAAGTGTTTCCGGCGGGTTGGATATTGGATGAGTTGCGCAGCAAAATAAACTGCGAGCATAGCAAAACTAGATTCGACCATTTTGTGACGTGGTATCATCCATAGTGCGAGTACTAGCGTGGCAGCGAATAGAATGGCTTTGCGCCGGGTGACCATGTGGATAGCCAGGAGGCCAGCTAGCAGACCAATGCTCTGCAATATCACCGATGAGAGGCGAAAGCTCAGTAAACCATCCCCGAACAGCGTTGCCCAGGCTGCTGCCCAGTAATAGCGCCCGGGGTCATAGGCTCGATAATCACGCATGGGCACGGCATCTATATGTATCGTTTGTTCGATGCCATACCATATGTACCCCTCATCTGCGATATTAAAGTCAATATTCCCCTGCAAAAAATAGAGCATGAGTGGAATTGCTACAGCAAGAACGAGGACAGAAATCGTTTCAGAAGTTAGCCAGTGTTGTCGAAGCATGTCTCACCCTGTATTCGGAGTCCTAAGCGATTTCATTCTAACTGTGTTAGAGGGGATACAGTCTTAAGATGAAATTCCCACGATGTTAAATATGGTACAAAAGAACTATCATCGCAGTGATTGCCCGACCTCAAGACCGGGCGACGACCGAACCGCCTTCGGGATCGATGCCCAAAAAGTAGTATTCGAGGATTTCACGCACCAGCGGCGCGGCAATGGCCGAGCCTTCACCCGAGTTTTCGACCATGACGATGATGGCAATTTCCGGCTTATCCTGCGGGGCAAAGGCGGCAAACCAGGCGTGCGACGGCACATCGCCAGTGGCCTGGGCGGTGCCGGTCTTGCCGCACACGATGAGGTCTTGCAGCGGCGAACGGCGGAAAATATGCTCGGCGGTGCCGCCCTGCTCGGTGGTGACGGTGCACAGTGCCTTCTGCACCATGCTGAGGACTTCGGGCTTGATGTCCGTGTCGCGCATCGGGTCGGGCGTCATCACGTAGCTGGGATTTTCGCCGAGGATGCCCACCTTTTCGACCAACTGCGGGCGATAGAGGATGCCCCCATTGGCGATGGCCGCATACATGCGCACCATTTGCAAGGGTGTGACTTCGACCTCGCCCTGACCGATCGCCATATTCACGGCATCCGAGAAGCTCCAGGTGCCGCCCTGCGCACGGACGATGTCGGGGTCGATGATCGTCCCGGCAGCTTCCGGCAGGTCACGCAGACCGGTGACGTCGCCCAGGCCCATGCGCCGGGCATAGGAGGGCAGCAGGAAGGGGTCCGTCTGGTCGAGATCGTAGCCTGTTTCGTAAAAACACGAGTTGCAACTGTACTTGAGAAACTGGGGCAGAATGAGGGTGCCATGACCGCCGGGCAGCCAGTCATAGCGCTTGATGTCCCGCGTCCAGATGCCGATCGATGTATAGCGGTGGTCGAGTTCGTAGACCCCGCTGTCGGCGGCAGCGATGGCCGGGACGACTTTGAAGGTCGAACCGGCGGGATAGATGCCCAGGGCAGGCCGGTTCAACTGCGGGCGGCGGTCGTCGTCCTGCACCTGCTGGACGATCTGATTGGCTGCCGCGCGACCCATCGTTGGGAAGGGGGTGAAGGCATTGTTTTCGAAGGTCGGATAGCTGACCATCGCCTTGATCGCGCCGGTATTGACGTCGACGATGACGGCGGATGCGCCTTTGGAGGTTTTGGCCCAACTATCGCGCGCGCTGCTGTAGGCGCGTTCGAGGGTGCGCTCGACAAAGTGCTGGAGGTCCAGATCGACCGTCAGCCACAGACTTTCGGAGGGATGCGACGCGCCTTCGGCAATAACGACCTGCTTTCCATCGGGCTGAATCACCAGCAGGCGGCCCCCGGGCTTGCCGCGCAGGGTTTCATCCCAACCGGCTTCGATCCCGCTCTGGCCGATGATGGTGTCCTGGGGAAATCCTGCGGCGGTCACGGTTGGGACCTGGGCTTCGCTCGGATAACCCACATAGCCGATGAGGTTGGCCGTCGCCGGGCCATCCGGGTAGCGGCGGGCCGGGCGATCGTGGAACTGGGCGTTACAGTCCTGCTCCAGTTGGTCGTGCATCTGGACGTAAGTCACTGGTTCGATGGTGCCCACATCCATCAGCCAGTCGCTGGCACGCTCATCCAGTGCGGTGCGGATGTCGTCTGCCGGTTTGTTGAGCGCGACCGACAGCCGGGACAGGCAGGTTTCGTAGGCCGGGATGTTCTGCCTGACGACGCTGATGGCGATCACACGCGCGTTCTGGTCGGCCAGGACTCGACCCTTGAGGTCATAGATGTTGGCACGACTGGGGATACGCGGTTCCATCCGCAGCTGACCGCCGCCGGTCATCGACGCGAAAATCAGGCCCGGTGACCAGGCCACGCGCCAATCCTGCGCCTGCCGGTCGAACACCAGCGGCAGGGTGCGGCTGGCATCGGTAAACGTGTCGAGCAGGTCGGTCGTAAAGGTGAGGTCATAGCTGAAGTTCATCACCTGACCGGAGTCGAGCATCTGGCTGGTGATGGCGTAATCCAGCGCCTTTAGGCTCATGGTCTGCTGCGTATTCTGATAAATGGTGGTGAAGTCGTCCTGCGA
>JAIOHO010000711.1 GCA_019912905.1 Anaerolineae bacterium | reverse complement strand
CCTCATCGCCCGCTACCTGCTGGATGAGGGAGCATAATCGGCGCTTATCATGGTAGGATGAAGAAAGAAGTTTTGTCAGATTCGTGCGAGGCGAGCGATGACTGAAGCGACGAAATCGCGATTCGGAATCGACGATTTACTAAGCGACAAGCGCGCAGAAATCCTGCGATTGGCCCACAAACATGGCGCTTCCAATGTCCGGGTTTTTGGCTCGGTCGCACGGGGCGAAGCGGACGAAGACAGCGACGTTGATTTCCTGGTGGATTGGGATTATACGCGGATTTCACCGTGGGGCGGCGCAGGTCTGTTCGAGGAGCTTGAATCCCTGCTCGGTCGGCGGGTAGACATTGCTACAGAGTCCCAACTGCGCCCAGGGATGAAGGCGCGCATCCTCAAGGATAGCGTGGCGCTGTGAAAACGGATCGTGAATACCTGGTGTACATCCGCGAATGTATTGAAATCATTCAGGGTTACACGTCGACTGGAGGGATACACTGGATGATTTGAAGACCCAGGATGCAGTCATTCGCCGTTTGCAGGTGATGGCGGAAATGTGTCTGCGCCTGTCAGATGAGGTTCAAGCGGCGTATCCTGAGGTCGGCTGGCAGCATATTCGCAATTTCCGCAATCGTCTTGTACATGAATATCTTGATGTGGATATCGATCTCATCTGGACCATTGTGCAGCAGAGCTTGCCCTCGCTCCTGAAAGCGATCGAAGCTGAGCTGTCTGGAAGAGACTACGGGGAATAGGAAAATCGCCGTGCTGCTGGCAATCGAGATAGCTGGTAAGCGCGAATCGAGTTATCGCAAGGCTATTCGACCTTGCGCCGCTGTCTATGCTGGGGCCGCCGTCGATACTTTGGTGCTTCGGCTGTGCCCACGATCACCCCATCCTTTGCCACCAAGCGCCGGTTGCCCATAAGCTGCAATAACAGACCTTGCTGCTCATGACTCGGCAATCCCCAGAAGTTGGGCAAGCCAATTTGCAGAATTTGCTCTAAGGCGCGCTGACTATGCTGGCGCTCATATTGCTGCTGCGACTCGGTCAGGCATAATTCGGTTTGCCGCGCCTTCAGAATTTCCAACCGTTCGCCAGCCCGATCAATCTGAGTCTGAAACAGGTCGTGCAATGTCTGTGTGGTCTGCCTGGCCTGCTGAACGATCATTATGCCGATTTCATTTTCCAGGCTGGCAATCTCAGTTTCGATTTGCTGTAGCGCCCGGCCATTGTTGGGCACTGCTGGGGTTTCCTCAAATAGTGCTGACCAGTTGCCCGTCTCAACGATTTCCCTAATGTGCATGTGCAGATACTCTTGAATATATTCTTCCCGAATCCAGCGGTTCTGTGGACAGTCTGGACGGGTTGCCGATTGGTTGTAATGGGACATGCAGCGCAGTCCCCATGTTTTGCCGCCTGTTCCGGTGTTTGAGGTAATCAGGTAATATCCGCACTCCCCGCAGACAACGAGTCCGCTGAATCGATGCGTATTCCGGGGACGCATTCCACCTACCATGCCTTGCCGCCGCCGAAACTCTGCTTTGACCTTTTCCCTCTGTTCCTCTTCATAGACCGCTTCATGGGTGTTGTAGTGAATGGTCACACCCGGCGGGATTTCATGGCCCGGCTCAAAAATCCAGTCGCCTATGTTGGCAAAGCGCTTTTCCAGTCGGTAGTGTTGAGCGCTGTGCCCCCAGAATGTCGGATTTGTGAGTAGCGCGTACATGCGATTCGTGTGCCAGGGTTCGCCACGTTCGTTAGCATGGCCGAATCGTTTATAGAGTTCCTTTTCAATGTCGCGCCAGCCGATACCTTCCAGCAGCACCGTAACAAGATCATCCCAAAGTCGGCGCTTGCTCTCATCCACGACCAGCCTAACCGGTTTGCCGCGCTCATCACGGATGAGCTTATGCGACATAGGCACACCGGATGAAGTCGGCAGTCCCTTTTTCGCCCGTTCCCGCATGGCTTCTTTGCGACGTTTGACTAACCGTTTCACATCACCGGCTGATTTGTAGCCGCCAAGTGCGATGAACATATCGTAGTTGGTGTCGTCTATGGGGCCGTCGGTTAGGGAGTAAATGTGTCCACCGCTCATGATTGTGCTTTCGACCACGTGGGCGTGCAACGTCTGAGTTCGGGCGAATCGTTCGCTATCACGCACAACCAGCACATCAAAGTCCTGCGCTTCCCAGTGGCGCATGAGCCGGTCAAAGGCATTGATTCCCTGTGCCAACATGTCCCGATTACATTCATGAATGTCGATGTAATGGCGGCTGTGCCCCGGCACACGCAGTATATCGATAATCTGATAGTTCTCACGAGCACATAAGGCGCGAGCGTCTGCTTCCTGCTGGGGCAGGGAAATTTTTTCCTCCTCAGCTTGGGCTTTGGTGCTAACTGCGATCCAAATGATCGCCTTGAGCGGTTTATCCTGTGGTACACTCATCTTGAACGATCTCCAACGATTGTTCACACGAGGGCGCACCATGCACGGGACAGCGCCCTCGCTGTCATTTATTTCACCAAAATGCGATACTCCCAGCGAGTGCCAACTACACCACGAATGGCCTGTTTTGCTTCGATCAAGTCCAGTGCGATCAGTCTGTCCAATGCTGCAATATCATTCGGGTGAATCTGGCCGGGTCTGCCAATTAAATGGGCAATCTGCCCCCGTGTGAGCCATTTTCCATTTTCAGCCTGAATGACTTCGCAAATGCGCTGCTCAAGTGGCTTTAGTTCGGACTGGCCCATCATGATCATGTATTCACCTTTCTATTGTCTGTATTATCTGTAGTATATCTTGCGTTTACGCCAACTGCAAACTGGCCGTCATTCTTCAAGGATAACGCCCGCATTCGCAATCTTGGCGGTCTCGACATACCGGCGGGGCATAGCAAGGCTATTCCAGCCGCCCGCCTCCTGCAACCGGAAAGGATCGGTTCCTTTGCGCGCGGCAGTCGTGGCCCAATAATGGCGACAGTCATGCGCCGATAATCCTTGAACACCGATTTGAGCGCCCAGGTATTCAACCCGTTTGGTGATCGCCCGTTCAGTCATTCCAGCGCTGGTCAAGTGTCCACCTTTACGTGATGCTCTCAGCAGCGGCCCAACAGCGGGCACATCGGTATCGAACCACTTTTGCATGGCGCGTTTTGTATCTGTAGTCAGCCGGTGGGTCTGTACCTTATCCACTTTCGGGCGGTAAAACTTCAATTCGCCTGCCTTCAGATCAACATGGGTCACATCAAGTAATGCAACCTCGCCGCAGCGCAGACCATGATCTATCAGCAGACACATCAGCATGGCGTCGCGGCGGCCCTGTGGGGTGTCCGACTGACTGTTTTTCAAGGCTTTAGCTTGTTCGATACTTATCCGCACTGCTTCGGCCTTTTTATTGCCCCGGCGGGTCACAGCGCCCGATTCTATGCGTTTCTCATCAAGCCGTTTGCACTCCTTATGGCTGTAGCCAGTCACATCCTTGATCTGGAGATATTCCAGCTTATCGAGCGCACCAGCCTTACTCGCCAGTTTTGCATAAGTTTTGATCGTCGAAAGCCGGACGTTGACGCTGCCCGTCGCATACCCCTCGTGCAGCATCCACTGGACAAACCCGGCGACCAATCCCCAGGTGATACCCTGCCATGCAGCAAGATCAGTGTGCAGTTCCCCGGCGACAATCCCCACAGCGGCCAGATAGTCGGCAAACAGGGCTAGATCGGCGTCCTGGCGGCGCAAGGTATTATCGGCTTTCCGGTCTCGATAATCTGCAAAGGTATGGTTCGCCGCGACTGCGTTGGCAACCTGGCCTATCTGCTGAATTGCGCTGACACTCGTGGCGGTAATCGCTTGGTCGCTCATGATTTCGATTTAGTTCCGATTTCTATAAATAATCAGTACCTTATTTTAGCATGATTCCGCCTCAATACACAAGCGAAAACGGTGCGAATTTACATACCATCGTGGGCTGAGAACACTTCTCAATAG
>JAIOHO010000710.1 GCA_019912905.1 Anaerolineae bacterium | reverse complement strand
CCCTGGGGCGACGGGTTGGGTGTACAGGCCGCCAGCAAACAAAACAGGCTGATAATCCACAATGATTTCATAGTGCGATTATAGCAGTCCTGTCGATCACGACGAATAGGCCATGCGGCTTAACCGCGCAGGGGAATCACGTCGTATGTCAGCCAGGGCAGATCGGCATCGCGCACGCCATACCACAGGTGCAGGCGGTCCACCCGAAAGGTAATCGGCGGGTAATTGGGCAGGGGGACGACTGGCTGCTCGTGAATCGAATCGAACGTGGCGACGGTCATGTGCGGCTCAATGCTGTCGTCACCGAATTTGCCTTCATAGGGCGGGTAGTCGGGAAAGGCCTGGTGGATGGTGCGGAATACCGCACGGATGGGTTCGGGGTCCGCCGGTTTCATGTAGATGACGCCGGGGAATTCGTCGTAACCCTCCAGAGTGATCTCGAACGGCGCGATCCCTGCACACAGCGGATAAAGCCGGTCGCAAGCCGCCTGGATGCGCTGGAATGGCACAAATGGAAAAAGCAGGGTAATGTGCGGCCTGAAGCGAATCAGGCTTTCGGGCGCATACTGGCGCATGATCGGCATAGCGATGGCCTGCACCGGATGTGGTGCCACGATGACGATGCTGGTCGTCAGTTCAAACATCTCGCTCCCCGGAGAATGTGCTATAGTTTTGCAGGCTGGATTGCAACAGATAGGAAATATTATGTCGGATATTCTACTGCGTTTTGTGCATCTCAGCGACACGCATATCAGCCATGACCCCGATTATGGGTCTGAGGGCATCCCGCGCCATCCGGCAGCCTGCGCCGAATTCCTGGTGGAACAGGTCAATCAACTGCCGTTCGAGCCGGATTTCGTGCTGCACACCGGCGATGTGGCCTATGACCCCCGTGAACCCGCCTACGAACGGGCGCGCGAAATCCTGGGGCGCATCCGCTACCCGGTCTACTACCTGGCCGGGAATCATGATGATGCCCGCATGCTCCAGCGTGTGTTCCTGAAGCGGGAGACGATTCAACCGACGTGGCACTACGAATTCGAGGTGAACCGTGTGCAGGTGATCTGCCTGGACAGCACCGGCCCGGCGACCCCACCCAGCGGCACAGTCAGCGAGGAGCAGTTGGCGTGGCTGCGCGGCCTGACCGAAGCCGATGATCCGCGCCCGCTGATTGTGGCGGTGCATCACAATACCTTGATGACCGACGTGCCCTGGCTGAATAATTTCATGCGTATGGCGAATGGGGATGCGCTGCACGCCGCCCTGTTCCCAGCGCGGCAGCGGATTCGCGGCGTCTTTTACGGGCACATCCACCAGAACTCGCAGATCGTGCGCGACGGCATCCTCTACAGCAGCGTGTTGAGCAGTTGGTATCAGATTCATTCCTGGCCGGGGCAGGCGGAGACCGTCCTGGAACCGGACGCCGAACCCGGCTTCAATGTGGTCACGATCAGCGCCGACCAGACCCATATCCGCAATCACCGCTATGCAATGAGTTAAGTGTTTACAGTGGACAGTTTTCAGATCAGAGACTCAGCACCCCACGATTCTTTACCCAAAGACTGGTGACTGACGACTAAGGACTGTAGGCGGTGGCATCGTCCCCATCTGATAACGGTCAACTCTTAACTGAGGACCTGAAATGGCAATCGACTACATCATTGGTTACGACTGCGTGCCCAAACAGACCCTCGGCACGGAGGGCATCCTCGAACGGCTGAAGGGGCGGGAACGCGCCGAGACGATCATCCAGCTTTACCGGCAGCATGGCGACGACCGCTCGCCGAAGGAGATGGGTTTCGAGCAGGTCCGCACCGCCGCCGATGGCAGCGAAGAAACGCAGATCATCATCGTGCAGCACCTCCTTGATGCGGCGGACGAACTCATCCCGCTGGAATCGTACTGCGAGGGCTGCCCGGCCAACCGTACCGGCGATCCGTTCGGCTGCATGGGGCGCATCAATTACCCGCTGTCCCCGTTTGGGGAGGCGTGGCTGCTCAATCAACTGCCGGAACCGACCGATACGCTGGTCTGGCTGCTGCTGCGCCAGGGGATTCAGGAGTTCAATTACGACGGCAGCACGGTGCGGGCTTTGCGCGCCGCCGGAACAACACATTTCAGCGAGCCGCGCACCATTCAGCGCGTGCTGGGCGAGATTGACGTCAATTCCGATCAGGTCTTCGAGATGACCTTTT